>NZ_CBDTOK010000156.1:0-3050 GCF_965361945.1 Zongyangia sp.
CCGGGCCATTTGGTGGGAACAACAGGGCTCGAACCTGTGACCCCCTGCTTGTAAGGCAGGTGCTCTCCCAGCTGAGCTATGCTCCCACAATTTCGCTGCAAATTATCCAAAACACAAGCAGCGAAATTAATTCTACATGATTCCCCCAAAAATGTCAAGCTTTTTATAAATTGATATATTACTTTGCTCTCGCCATCAAAGTTTTTATTTCTTTTTGATTGAATCGATATTTTTTACTACAAAAATGACAACCAACCTCTGTGACCTTATCTTCCTCTGACATTTTTTGCAGTTCTTTTTTTCCAAGAGAAAGCAGGGCACGTTCTACCCGCTCTCTACTACAATCACATTTGTAGGAAACCTCTTTTTCCTCTAATATGTTTGGCTCAAAGCCGTCTAAGGCTTTTTCTATGATCTGTTGAGGTGTTAACCCTTCATGGAGCATTTGGGATACCGGAGGCATTTTCTTGACATTTTCTTCTAATTCAGAAATGGTCTCCTCTCCTACCCCAGGCATAAGCTGTATAAGATATCCTCCAGCGGAAAGTACAGTTAGGTCCGTATTGACAAGTACGCCAAGCCCACAGACGGTGGGAATTTGTTCGCTGACGGCGTAATAGCTGGTAATGTCTTCTGCAATTTCTCCAGAGATGAGAGGCACTTGCCCAACATAAGGGTCTTTCATTCCTAGATCTTTGATTACATGAAGAACACCTTTCCCTACAGCACCTCCCACATCCAGCTTACCATATTGGTTAAGGGGTAATTCAACGATAGGATTGACTGGATATCCCCTTACATTACCTTCGCCGTCAGTTACTGCGATCAGCGCGCCAACTGGGCCATCCCCTGCTACACGTAAGGTAATAGAATTTTCTTTATCTTTTAGCATAGAGCCCATAATAGATGCAGCCGTTAGCAAACGCCCCAAACCCGCTGTGACAACAGCACTGGTCTGATGGATACGCTCGGCCCTTGCAACGATATCGGTGGAATCAATGGCAATACAAGAAATTCCACCGTCTTTACTCAATGCCCGTACTAATTTTCCCATACATTATTCACTCTTTCTTGTTACAAATATAAGCCGTTGGGTATTTTTTACTGGCGCTTGAAAAGTATCATCTCCATAAATTGCCAGTACCTCCATACCGGATTCCCGCAGCCATTCTGTCAGTAATTCCGGAGCATAGGCACGCTCCTTGAGAGACTCAGATTCCCGATCATAGCTTTCCCCGTTCCAGGAAAAGAAATCCAGTGTAATTTCCACACAATCTTCCTGATCCACCGGCCCATTTTGCCATACACAATATAGATCATCGTCTTCATAGACAAAGGTAGAATCAGAGAGTATCTCCCGATGTTTATAAGGTGTGTTCACATCAAAAAGAAAGATGCCGCCGGGGTTCATAAAAAGGGATACCCTTTGAAAAATTTGTTGAACCGTTTTGGGATCGGTCACATGATTAATGCTGTCCAAAGCACAAACCGCTGCATCAATCGTACCGTAAAGATCCAAATCCTCCATCTGCTGGCATAAAAAGAGAATGGGATAACTCCCATCGTTCTTTTCCATGGCCTGTGAAAGCATATCCTCAGAACCATCTACGGCAATAACATCATAGCCGAGACGAGCTAATTCGAGAGATAAGCTGCCTGTACCGCAGGCAAGGTCGAGCAAAAGCTCGACCTTGCCACGGTGATATTTTTGCAGCAATGCCTGAAAATACTGTGCTCTCCCCGGATAATCTACATCCCAGGTCAGCCGATCATAATAGGCCGCAAAACAATGATACGCCATTATTTTTCATCCTTCAGTCTTTCAAAAACCACCCGATAACCGTCACAACCATAGTTGAGGGAACGATTCACACGGCTGATGGTCGCCGTACTGGCGCCAGTCTCATTGACAATATCACTATATACATGGCGCTCTTCCAACATTTTAGCTACATGCAGCCGCTGTGACAAAGCCTTTAACTCAGGAACAGTGCATAGATCCTCAAAAAAATTATAACATTCCTCCAGAGTTTCCAAAGACAAAATCGCTTTGAAGAGATAATCCACATTCATATCTTTCAGTTTGCTGTTCATATGCCTTCCTCCGAATTACACATGATAGGTCTATTCATAGTTTACCACACTGAACTGAAAAAGTAAATGATTATATATAAAAATAGACAGAGAAAAGCGCACCGGTTCCTTCCGATGCGCTAGAGTCATAAAAACTACCCTACAGATCGTTACGGACAATATCTTCCAGGGTTTCTCGTTTCACCACTAGCCGGTCTTTACCACCTTTGACAAAGACGACAGCAGGTTTAGGAATTCGATTATAGTTAGAAGACATTGAGTAATTATAAGCACCAGTAGCCAAAACAGCAATGATATCACCGGGTTTCACATCCTGAATATGCATTCCTTCCCCGATGAGATCGCCGCTTTCGCAACATTTACCAGCAATGGTGACAATTTTTTCTCTGGGCTCACCAGCACGGCTTGCCACCAGACACTCATATTCAGATTGATACAATGCATACCGTGGATTGTCGGTCATTCCTCCATCAATCGAAACATAAGTACGGATATGGGGAATCTCCTTTACAGCACCTACAGTATAAAGGGTGATGCCAGCCGGCCCTGCAATGGAACGTCCAGGCTCGATAATAATGAACGGCCGCTTGATTGCAAGATCTTTGCAGGTGTTGTTAACGACGACAGAAACCTTTTGCATATAGTTATCATACGCTACAGGATCATGTTCGGTAATATATTTAATACCGAATCCGCCGCCTAAGTTTAGCTCCCCTATTTCATAGCCAGTCTCTGTCTTGATTTGGGCGATAAAACCAAGCATAACCTGAGCCGCATGTTCGAAGGGTTCAATATCGAAAATTTGAGAACCTATGTGACAATGCAGACCTTTCAGGCAGATATTTTCGTAACCGAGAGCCTCTTTTACTGCTTCCATGGCTTCGCCCGTCTCGAGCGCAAGGCCGAATTTGCTATCAATCTGCCCAGTACGTACAAAATCATGGGTATGAGCATCA
>NZ_CBDTOK010000157.1:0-43036 GCF_965361945.1 Zongyangia sp.
GCGATGTGCTCCTTGGCATAGGCTACATAGGGAAGGCTTGTCATGGTGGAGAGCAGAACACCGTCCGCAATCTGTCCGGCGATATGCAGGGCTTTGGGTCCCTTAACACCCAGATAGACTGGCAGGTCTTTGCGG
Organism: Zongyangia sp.; assembly: GCF_965361945.1. Classification (NCBI taxonomy): domain Bacteria; kingdom Bacillati; phylum Bacillota; class Clostridia; order Eubacteriales; family Oscillospiraceae; genus Zongyangia; species Zongyangia sp. The sequence goes on from NZ_CBDTOK010000157.1 coordinate 136, forward strand.
TAGGGGACGAAATCCAGCTCTACATCCCCGGTTTTGAAGATTTCTCCGTCGAATTTCACATGGCCCTTGCCGATGAGTTCTTTAATAATCATAGCACACTCTTTGGTGGATTGGATCGGTTTTTTAAAGGGGATGCCCGCCATATCCTCCATCCAGCGCTTGTTGGAGCCGCCAAGGCCCAGGATGATGCGGCCTTTGGAAATGGCGTCCAGGGAAGCGCTCTCCATGGCGGAGAGAACCGGATGGCGGGTAAAGGGATTGATGACGCCGATGCCGATCTGGATTTTGGAGGTCTGCACCGCGCAGGCCGCCGCTGTGGAGAAAGCGCCGCCATAGAAATAGTCCTCCGCAATCCAAACAGAAGCAAAATCATTGTCCTCAGAAGCTTTGACCAGTTTCATAACGGTGTCGCAGTCGTGACCGCCGTAAAATCCGAAGCCTAAATTATAGGGGTTCGCCATAATAGATTACTCCTTTCTCTATTTCATTTCATAGCCGTAATTTTCTTTCAACGCTTTGGCAAGCTCCTCAAAGGTGGGCTGAATGGTGGGCACTGCCGGCAGATGCTCCGCCGTGGTGGCGGGGTCTTTCAGCCCGGTAGAGGTGATCACCGCGACTACTTTGTCATTGGGCCCTATCTTTCCAGCCTGGGCCAGCTTCTCAATGGCCACCAAGGAGGTAACCGAAGCAGCCTCACCATAAATCCCTTCTTCCCGGGCCAGCCGCAGCTGCATGGCCATGGTCTCCTCATCAGAGCTGGTCTCGGCGTAGCCTTTCGATTCCTTCAGCGCGGCATAGCCTTGGTAGGTACCCTGGGGTCCGGCGATGGAGAAGGAGATAGACCACTCGGAGGGGACTACTACCGGCCCATCGGCGTTTTCTTTCAGGGACTGTTTCAGGGAACCGAAGACTTCTGAAGCGATCATCTTTGTCTTTTTCTCAGAAACACCGATGGTCTGTAGGTCCTTAACCCCTTTCCAGACGCCGTAAAGGCCGTCGGAATAAGCGGAGGGAACGGCGATAAACTCAGGCAGATCCCCCAGCTGCTCATACAGTTCAAAAGCAATGGTCTTATATCCGTCGATGCCAAAACAGTTGCTGCCAATGGGCGGAGACATATAGCCGCTGAGGGGATACCAGCCTTTCTCCTTAACACAGGCCTTCATGATAGTCCAGCGGTCGATGGGCTGGGGCGTCACCATGACATAGGCTCCAAAGGACTGCATGAGTGTTTTCATGGTTGTGGGGACCTGGGGCAGGGTAAAGATGACGCAGGGCTTATCCGCCGCCGCGCTGTAAGCCGCCGTGGCCGCACCGTGGTTTCCGGTGGAGGAAACGGTGACCACCGGCCGTTTTTCCTGGACAGCCCGGGTCACTGCCACGCTGCACAGCCGGTCTTTATAGGACCAGGTGGGATTGACCGACTCATTTTTCAGATAGAGGTGATTGAGCCCCATGCTTCTGCCCAATTTCTTTAGGTGGAGCAAGGGAGTGTCCCCTTCCCCCAAGGTGACAGGCTCTGTCTCGGGCGCGATGGGAAGAAATTCACGGTGTTTCCACAGCCCCTTTCCCTTGGCGGAGAGGAACGTCTCCTTGGCTTTGGCTTTATCGCCAAAGTCATAGACGGTTGTAAAATTCACATTGATGCCCTTGGCTCCGCAGACAGGGCAGGCGTCGAAAGCCTCCTCCAAGGTGCCTTCATAGCCGCATTTGATGCATTGAATTCCCTGATAATAACTCATAGCTTACTATTCCTCCTACAGGCTCAGTTTGATCAGTTTCCGGGAGGACTTGGTTAAATACCGGGCACTGTCTTTCTCTACGGCCACCGTATCCTCTACCTGGACACCGCCCCAGCCGATTTCATAGTAGGGAGTCTCCACATTCAGGGTCATCCCTTCCTGGAGGACGGTCTTATCTCCAGGTGCCACAGACGGTGGATCATAGACCTCAATGCCAATGCCATGCCCGCAGTGATGACGCTGATAGTGGCGCATCTTCTCCTGGGTTGTGCGCAGGGCAATCTGGAAGATTTCTTCCGCCGTCACGCCGGGACGGATGGCGTCAATGGCCTTTTCCTCCCCCTCCAAGATGGCGGCATAATAATCTTCCGCCTTTTGATTATTGCCCACAACAACAGTCCGGGCAATATCGGAACGATAGCTTTCATAGATACAGCCCAGGTCAAAACGGATCACGCTGCCATCCTTGACTACCTGGGTCCTAGTGTTGATGGTATCAGAATAGGCCGCCCGCTCATCAATGGTGATGACGCAGAAGAAGGGTAGAGCCCCTCTTTTTCCACAGCCCTCGGCAAAAAGCCGCGCGATTTCGTATTCGCTCATTCCCAGTTTGATTTGATCGATAGCCTCATACATGGCATCTTCCGCAATATTGGCACTGCGCTGGATCAGGGCAATCTCATCCGGATGCTTAATTAGCCGGATCTGGGAGAAAATCCCCGCCGCCGGGATAAGCTCGTGATGGGGCAGCTCCTGCTCCAGCCATTTCCAGGCGGTAATGGGGGTCCGGCTTTCATCCAAGCCGATCCGGCCGCCGGTAGGGCACGCCGCCAAAATCGCTGATTTCAGCGCTTCGATAGCGGAAGGATAACGGTACTGAATGGCTTTTTGCAGCTTCTCCCCCAAGGGGCCAATCCCCTGGTCGCAGTAAGAGAATTGGAATCCTCCCACAGCCAGAATCTCATCTACCTGGCCCGCCTCCAGCAGGGTGGGGACATCAGAAGCGGATGTGACGATGGTTTTTTTGTCCTCCGCCAGGTTATACACCAAATAGGACTGGGTTTTGCTCAGAATCTGCTGCCCTACATTGTCAAAGCCGCAAAGATAATAGATATTCTCCGGCAAAGAGGCCACCAACAGGTCCAAGCTGTTTTTTTTCATTTGGGAACGGGTCCGTTCCCTTTTAAACACAAGCAAACTGCTCATAGGCTTTCCTCCGCGCCGCCGCACCCGGCATAATTTCTCCATGTGCGGTAGATTCAAAAAGGGATTCTATAAAAATGCGGCCGAACTTAGCCGGCCGCATGATTTGCCAGCGGCAGGGTGATGTACCACACACCGGCAATATTGATCATTTGAAGTTTGGCATAACCTCTTCCGAGAACAGCTGCATATCCTCGATGAAAGAATCGACGGTATTTGCGGCAAACAGCATGGCGGAGCAGGTGGTCACGCCGGCTTCTTTATATTTCTGGATCTGCTCGGAAATTTCATCCGGTGTGCCGATCAGGTTTCGCTCCATATAGTTGCTGGCGTCCTGATCCTTTAAGGTAGATTTCTTCAGGCTCACCAGGTGTTTATAGAGCTGGGAGCTTTCAAACTTCTTGCAGGCTTCCTCTTTAGTCCGTGCAATAGAGATAGAAAGCTGAGGCGCAATGTCGATATCCTTGATGTCCCGGCCTTCAGCCTCGCACAGTCTGGCGATATCCTCTACGCCAGCCTTAATTTCACCAGGGGTCAGTACGGCGGGCAGCCAGCCGGTGCCATATTTCGCAACCCTTCTACGGCCGTTGGGGTTGTTTCCACCGATGTAGAAGGGGAAGGGATCCTGAACCGGCTTAGGATAGGACTGTACCCCTTGCAGGTCAAAATATTTGCCCTTCATGGTTACCCGTTCCTCTTTAAACAGGCGAGCAACCATCTCCAAAGACTCGTCCAGCATCTCGCCCCGGTTGACACCCTGGGCGGCCGCGCCTTCCATAGCCTCGAACTCTTCGCGGTATGCGCCGATGCCTACACCAATGATGGTGCGCCCACCGGAGAGCTGATCCAGAGTGGCCAGTTCTTTCGCGATGATAGCAGGATTGCGGAAGGGGAACACCAACAGGGCGGTAGCTACCTTCAAAGTCGTGGTGTTTTCCGCAATGGCAGCCAGGGTGATCAGGGGAGCGTAGTAGTTGGGGGCGCAGCCGAATTCCTCGCTGACATAATGCTGGGTGGAAACATGGTCATTGCCCCACACAGAATCAAAGCCCAACTTCTCTGCCGCTTTGGCCATTTTAATATTGTCCCGCACATGGGCGAAGGGGATGGGGTACATAAGCCCCTCGGTGCCGGTAGGGATACCAATACCAAATTTCATAAGAACCTTCCTTTCACCGGCCCGCGCCGGTTATTGAGATTTTTAAGAAAGACACACCGGGCGGACAAACTCCTGCCCGGTGTGCGACAGCAAATCTAAATTATTTCCCAGAAGTTTCTTCTGCAACCGCCATGGTGAAGGTTTCACCCTTGGTGCTCTCTTTGTTCTTAAAGATGAGTCCGATAATGGCATAGATAACGATAGCGGAAAGCAGACCGATAATAGCCGGAATGGTCACGTTGGAAACCTTAGCAATGACAACGGCCAGGATCCAGGACACAAAGGCGGTCCAACGGAAGCCAGAGGGCATAAAGACTTTCTTCTTATCCCGATGGATAATCCAGAAGTGGGCGATAATAATACCGGCAAAGGGAGGCATAACGGTGCCGATAAAGTTGAGCCATACCACAAACTTGGAAGCCAGGCCCAGCATAGCGACTGCAACCGCAATCAGGATAGAGATGACGGTCCAAACAGGCTTGCTTACCTTAATGTGAACCATTTCACTGAGGTTTGTAAACGCCAGAGCCGAGGAGTAAAGGTTGCTGTTGGTGGTGGTCCACAGGGCCAGGGCTAGGATGATAATGCCGGGGATGATCAGGCCCAGGATGGTCATGGTCTGGACAAAATCGCCAGTACCGGTGGCAACAGAGGACAGGACTGCCACGGCCTCATAAAGTCCGGAACCCAGGATATAACCTGCGAAAGCGCCCAGGATAACATGGGAGGCCTTTTTGCAGTAACGGGTAACGTCGGAAACCAGGGCGGCGCCGGTAACCCAGGTGGCGATGGCCGCGCCCATAGCGGTGGAGAAGGAGATGGGCTCCTCAGGCTGGATGCTGAAGATAGCGCCTAAACCGCCGCCATGCATTATAGTACAGATGAACAGGACAATCAAAAGGATCCACAGAGCCGGGCTGGCAATGGTGCCAACGATAGACAATCCCTTAAATCCAAAGAGTGCGGCCGCGCCAACCAGGATAGCAAACACAATGACCGCAATCCAAGACGGGATCTCTGGCACCAGAGAATGGAGCGCGTCGCCAAAAGAGTTGAGCAGGACGCCGATGAATCCCATAGAAAGAATACCCATGAGCAGGGATGAAATAATCGAACCTTTCTTACCAAAAACAATACGGCCAATAGAATAGGTGGTCAGACCAGTGCGATAACCGATGAGGCCGACGAAAACGGCAATAAGCATCAGTACCAGGTTGCCGGCGAAAACAGCCAGGATGCCGTTTCCTGCCGTACTGCCGGATCCGATGGTACCGCCGGTCATAAAGGCGCTCAGGGAAATACACCAGCCGATCCAGACGGTGGCGGTGGCGATCAGGCTCCGGCGTTTGTCCTTGGGGACAGTATCCAGAGAGTAATCGTCCTGAATGTCATTCTGGATGTCGCTCGTTTGTTTCTTAACTTCTTTGACTTCGTTTGTACTCAATGTTCTCCCTCCAGTTGAAAAAATAAATTTGTATCTCATTGCCTCGCCTCTAAAGCCCAATAAGAAGGCTTTATCATTACCTGCTGTAGGCAAAATGCGGGGCAAATTAGCCTTGATAAGCCACCAATTCAATCTCAACCATAGCGGCTTTAGGTAAAGCTGCTACCTGGAAAGCAGCTCTAGCCGGCAGAATAGCGCCATTAAAGTACTGGGCGTAAATCTCATTGACAGTGGCAAAATCTCCCATATCAGCCAGAAGCACTGTAGTCTTAACCACATTGTCGAAACTCATGCCAGCCTCTTCCAAAATTGCCTTCAAGTTTTTGAACACCTGATGGGCCTGGGCCTGGATGCCGCCTTCCACAACAGCGCCTGTCTTGGGATCAATAGGCACCTGACCGGAAACATAAAGGAAATCTCCCGCCCTCACCGCTTGGGAATAAGGGCCAATAGCGTCTGGTGCATTTTTAGTACAAATTTCTTTTTTCATGGGAACAGCTCCTTACCTGTTTGAAATTCAAATCTCCTTCAGGTAACGGTAAACGGTCTGCTCGGATACATCCAGCGCTTGGGCGACTTCACCTACTGCGCCTTTGAGTAAAAACGCTCCTTTACCCTGGAGAGTTGCGACAACTTGTTTTTTCTCCTCAATGGTCATGCGGGAAGCGTCCACCGCATAATCCCCCATGGCAGTCTGGACCATTTGGGAGAGCATTTCTTCAAAGGAAGACGCAAAACTTTCTCTCTGCTCCTGATCCTCCCCATCTTGTATAGCAGTTGTACCCGAAAACATCAACATTCCATCCAATTGCTGACGAACCCGCAGGTAGGGCGAGATATCGATGTTGATACAAAACATGCCGATCAAATTTTTATCTTCATCTTTTATAAAATAGGTGGACGAACGGAAAATTCTTCCGTCTTCTTTCATCTTTCCGGTGTAATTGGTGATGTAATCTCGGTGTTCATATTCTTTACCATGGATCAGCACCAAGGCAAAGTCGGTAATCGTTCCTCCTAGTTTTCTTCCCGTTAGGGTGTGATCGCTCAAAGCGATGATAGATTTTTCCAGGTGACGGATATCGTGGAGCACTACCTCCGCATTTTCTCCAAACACCTTTCCTATAAATTTGACAAAGGGGATGTACATTTGCAAAATGTCATCTGCTGTCATTATGTCTTTCCTCCCGATTTTATTAGGGCAGGCCGGCCCTGATTATGTGCAACGAGATAGAAAACTTGTGCCGCCGGCTTATGGAGGAATTATACTCCTATGGATTTAATAAAAAATTATTATCTCAATAAATTATTATTATAATACCTGGTTGCACACAGTATGTCAATAGACAAAACAGCCTATTTTTTATTAAAATCTCGTCGTTATGTCCAATTTTCTCCTGCTGGAATATCATTTCCTTGTATTTTTTCAAAGTCCCTACCCTGTGGTGAGAATTTTTTCTCACCACAGGGTATTAAAAAAGGCGGTACGATTTGTACCGCCTTTTTTGCCAGAAACCGGCTTATTTGTTCAGGTTTTCTTCCAGAACCGCCAGCTGATGACGGAGTTCCTCCGGCAGTTTGTCGCCGAATTTTCCATAGAACTCATGGATGCCCTTAGCTTCCTCTTTCCAGAGGTCGACGTCAACATCCAGCAGGCCCTTGATGGTATCCAGATCCAGATCCAGGCCGTCGATGTCGATATCCTCGGGCTTGGGCTCGTAGCCGATGGGGGTCTCTACTGCGTCAGCTTTGCCTTCGCAGCGGTTGAGGATCCACAGCAGGACACGCATGTTGTCGCCAAAGCCCGGCCAGATGAAGTGACCTTCGTCATCGGTGCGGAACCAGTTGACGTTGAAGATCTTGGGAGCTTTGTCGCCCAGTTTCTTGCCCATGTCGATCCAGTGCTGCCAGTAATCGCCCATATGGTAGCCGCAGAAGGGCAGCATAGCCATGGGGTCATGACGAACAACACCTACAGCGCCGGTTGCGGCTGCAGTTGTCTCAGAAGCCATGATGGAGCCCACAAAGACACCGTGGTTCCAATCGCGGGACTGGTAAACCAGGGGAGCAGTCTTTGCACGGCGGCCGCCGAATACGATAGCAGAAACAGGAACGCCTTTGGGATTGTTGAATTCTTTGCTGATGCAGGGGCAGTTTCTCGCCGGAGCGGTGAAACGGCTGTTGGGATGAGCGCCCTTGGAGCCGTCGGTGCAATCCCACTTCTCGCCCTTCCAGTTAATGGCGTTCTTCGGCGGGTTCTTGTCCAGACCCTCCCACCAAACAGTGTTGTCATCCAGGTTGTGGACAACGTTGGTGAAGATGGTGTCGCTTCTGGTGGTTGCCAGAGCGTTGGGGTTAGATTTCTCGTTGGTGCCAGGTGCAACACCGAAGAAGCCGTTCTCCGGGTTGATGGCCCACAGGCGGCCGTCAGCACCGATGCGCATCCAGGCGATGTCATCGCCGACGCACCAAACTTTGTAGCCCAGATCCTGATATTTCTTGGGAGGAATGAGCATAGCCAGGTTGGTCTTACCGCAAGCAGAGGGGAATGCAGCTGTGATGTATTTGATTTCGCCCTGGGGATTCTCAATGCCCAGGATGAGCATATGCTCTGCCATCCAGCCTTCCTTCCAGCCCTGGTAGGAAGCAATTCTCAGTGCGAAGCACTTCTTGCCCAGCAGCACGTTGCCGCCGTAACCAGAGTTGACGGACCAAATGGTGTTGTCCTCGGGGAAGTGGACAATGTATCTGTTTTCTTCGTCCAGCTGTGCCTTGGAATGGAGGCCGCGGACAAAGTCGTTGGACTCATCACCCAGGTGTTTGAAAGCGTCGACGCCCATTCTGGTCATAATGTCCATGTTGAGTACAACGTAAATGGAGTCGGTCAGCTCAACGCCTACCTTGGACAGCTCGGAACCGATGGGGCCCATGCAGTAGGGGATGACATACATGGTACGGCCTTTCATGCTGCCGTCAAAAAGTTTTCTCAGTTTGGGATACATGACCTTCGGGTCTTCCCAGTTGTTGGTGGGACCTGCATTTTCTTTTTCTCTGGAGCAGATGAAGGTTCTTCCCTCCACCCGGGCCACGTCGTTGATCGCTGTTCTGTGCAGCAGGCAGCCGGGCAGCTTCTCTTCGTTAAGCCGCTCCATTTCGCCGGTGGCAATCGCCTGATCCCGCAGCTCGCTGAGCTGCTCCTCGCTTCCGTCCAACCAGACGATCTTGTCCGGTTTTGTCAGGGCCGCCATCTCGTCGACCCAGTCAAGAACATTCTTGTTTTTTGTAAGCATTGTCCTATCTCCTTTCGCCGATTGCTTTGGCAATCGGATATAAGCAAAAGTTCCACAAGTACCATTATAAACGGTATGTCCAGGGTTTTCAAGAAAATATTGTTACATTCTTATCAAATTTTCAAAACCGAAACAAATTATACCCCTTTCACCCCAGAAATCTGGTCAATTGGTAGGCTGGCACAGGCATTTAACGCCATATCCGCCACATGTCCGGCCAGAAATTCATGATAAGCCTGGGCCCCCACCATGACCGCATTGTCGGTGCAGTAAACGGGGGAGGGGACGGTCAGGGTATAGCCCCTGTCGTCGCACTGCTTTTGCAGATATTCCCGAAGGCCGGAGTTGGCGCTGACGCCTCCTGCCAGAACAATCCGGCGGTAGCCCAGTTCCTGGGCCGCCAGCAGCAGCCGGCCGGAGAGAATCTCCACCACCGCCTTCTGGAAGGAGGCGGCCAGGTCATCCCGGTTGTACCCTTCCCCTTTCTGGGCGCAGTTGTGGATCAGGTTAATCACCGCTGTTTTCAGCCCCGAAAAGCTAAAGTCATAAGGGCTTCCCTCCACCTTAGGGTGGGGGAGTTTGTAGGCGTCAGGGTTTCCCACCTTGGACGCTTTATCAATATAGATGCCTCCGGGATAGGGGAATCCCATGGCCCGGGCCGCCTTGTCAAAGGCTTCTCCCGCCGCGTCGTCCCGGGTCCGGCCCACAATCCGGAAATCGGTATAATCCCGCACCTCGATAATATGGCTGTGCCCTCCCGAGGCCACCAGGCAGAGGAAAGGGGGGACAAGATCCGGATGTTCGATATAGTTGGCGGCAATGTGGCTGCGGATATGGTGGACGGGGATAAGAGGCTTTCCCGAGCCAAGACAGAGCCCTTTGGCATAGTTTACCCCCACCAGCAGCGCGCCGATGAGCCCTGGATAAGCGGTGACAGCCACAGCGTCCACCCCGTCCAGGGGAAGGCCTGCCTCTGAAAGGGCGGAGGTGACCACCCCGTCAATGGCCTCACAGTGCCGGCGGGATGCAATCTCCGGCACCACGCCGCCGTAAATTTTGTGCTCCTCCACCTGGGACGCGATGATAGAAGAAAGGACCTTCCTTCCGTCTTCCACCACAGCGGCGGCGGTCTCGTCGCAGGAGCTTTCAATGGCTAATATCTTCAAAGGTTTCCCTTCCTTTCTTCATTGAGCTGGCGTGAGGAACTCGGCTCCATGCACCTGTTCGGGAAATGCCCGGTCGTGCCAATAATCCTTGGTCATAATCAGGGCGTCCTCTTTTGGCTTCTGGTAATAGCCAGGCCGAAAGCCTACCTGGACAAAACCCAGCTGCTCGTACAGGGCAATGGCCCCGGCATTGGAGGCACGAACCTCCAGCGTCACCAGGCGCAGATGGTTTTCTTCCGCAAATTGAAGCAGCGTCTCCATGAGGGCACGGCCAATCCCCCTTCTCCGGCAGGAGGGATACACCGCCACGTTGGTGACATACCCTTCCCCCACAATGTTGTGCATCCCCGCATAGCCGGCTACCCGGCCTTTGGGATCCAGCGCCACATAAAAAGCCGCCAAGGGGTTGGTCAGCTCATATCGCAGCCCATTTTCATGCCATGGGGTGGAAAAGCACTCCCTTTCCAGCCGGGCCACCTCTTTGATGTGGGAGCCTTCCATCTTTACAATCCGGATTCCTTCTACAGCTTCCATACCATTTCCGTCCTTTATTCCCAATTGTATTGTTAGCTTCGGCGGGCGGCAATTCGCGCCCTAAATTTTATTTGCGACACCGCCGCGGCCCACATAAGCTTGTTGCGATTGACACAAAAACGCGGTATCCCCCACCGGTAGGTGGCGCGCCTGGTAGCGGGCAATCCGCGCCTATGGCCTAGCTAAAATCACCGCCGCGCTGTCCGCGCCTAGCGGCGGGCAGGTCGCGCCCCAGGCCTAGCTAAAATCATCACCGCGCTGCCCGCGCCTAGCGGCGGGCAATCCGCGCCCATGGCTTTTGATCGTGACACTGCCGCGGCACACGCGATTTTATCTCGAATAACACCACAGCGCGACTTGGCTGCGGACACTGTCCGCCCGCCGGCAGGTGGTCAGCCCTTGGCAGCCAGCCAGTTTTCCCCGGCGTGGACATCCACCTCCATGGGGACCTTGAGGTGAACAGCATTTTCCATCTCCTCTTTGAGGATGGCAGAAGCCCTGTTCACCTCCTCCGGCGGAGCGGCCAGAATCAGTTCGTCGTGGACCTGCAGGATCAGTTTTGTCTGTAGTCCCGCTTTTTCCAGGGCCTCGCTGACCCGGACCATGGCGATTTTGATGATGTCCGCCGCTGTGCCCTGAATGGGGGTGTTCATGGCTACCCGCTCTCCAAAGTTGCGCATATTCCGATTGGAGCTGGAGAGCTCCGGCAGGTACCTGCGGCGGCCCATCAGGGTTACCACATAACCGTTTTCCTTGGCAAATTCCTTAATATTCTTCATATACTGGGCCACCCCGCGATAGGTGTCCAGATAGCCTTTGATGTAACTGTCGGCTTCGGCTACGCTGACCCCAATGTCCTGGGAAAGGGAGAAGGCGCCGATGCCGTAGACAATGCCGAAATTGACCGCCTTGGCCCGGGAACGCATGAGAGGCGTCACCTCCAAAGGGGTCAGATGGAATACCTGGGCCGCTGTCTGGCGGTGGATATCCTCATGGTTGCGAAATGCCTCGATCATATGCTCATCCTCGGCAATGGAAGCCAAAACCCGCAGCTCGATCTGGGAGTAGTCTGCGTCGATGAGGGTCCAGCCCTTGGGCGCGGTAAAAAACTTCCGCAGGGTGGAGCCCAGCTCGGTGCGCACCGGGATGTTCTGCATATTGGGCTCGGTGGAGCTGATCCGGCCGGTCCGGGTTTCGGTTTGGTTAAAGCTGGAGTGAATCTTGCCGTCGGGCTGCACTGCCGCCAGCAGCCCGTCCACATAGGTGGATTTCAGCTTGGTCAGCTTCCGGTATTCCAGAATGTCCTCAATGATGGGATGCTTGCCCCGCAAGGATTCCAGCACATCCGCATTGGTGGAATAACCGGTCTTGGTCTTCTTCCGGGCGGGCAGTTCCAGCTTTTCAAAGAGGATCACCCCCAGCTGTTTGGGGGAGTTGATGTTAAAGACCTCCCCGGCAAAGCCATAGATCCGCTCCTGTAAGGAGAGGATGTCCTTGTCCAGGCCCTTGCCAAACTCCGCCACCCCAGCGGTGTCGATGTCAAAGCCCACATGCTCCATCTGCGCCAGCACCCGGGAGAGGGGCATCTCAATCTCAAAGAGCAGCTTCTCCTGGCCGTTTTCCTGGATGGCGGCCAGCAGGGACGGATACAGCGCCAAGGTCATGGCGGCATCCAGGGCCCCCCGCTCGTCTTTGCGCTCCCCGGTCAGCAGGGGCACCTTGGCGCCGTACTGGGAGGAAAGCATGGTCAGGTCATAGCTTGCCGAGGTGGGGCTGAGCAGATAGGCGGCCAGGGAAACGTCAAAGGCCAGATTGTCCACCCTGTAGCCCCGGCTGATGGCGTGGTGATGGAGGGCCTTGCCATTGTCGGTGATGATTTTCACCTGATCCGCCTGCAAAATCTGATCGATGAGGGCGGTGTCCTCGGTGTGATAAACCCTTTCAGCTGTGGCGGCCCAGGCTTCGGTGATTTCTTCCCCCTGACTCCGTACACAGAGGGAGAAAGGCTCTGCCTCTCCCAACAGCGTCTTTAACGCGGCGGCGTCCAGCTCCTCTACAGGGATGGAGGCCACCGACGCTTCTTCCGTCCGCTCCTTTGGCGCAGGCGCGGAGACCGCCTCAGCCCGCAGCCCCAGCCGCTGGATGGTGGAATACATCTCCAGCTTGGAGAGAAGCCGCACCGCGGCTCCTTCGTCCGGCTCTCCCCGGACATAGCAGCCGGCTCCGCACTCCACCGGCGCGCCCACGTCAATGGTGGCCAGGACCTTGCTCATCTGGGCGATGCCCTGGGCGTCCTGGAGCTTCTTGCGGACGCCGGGTTTTAATTCGATTTCCTCAAAGTGCTCAAAGATATACTCAATGCTCCCAAAGCGGGAGATCAGATCGGTGGCGGTTTTCTCCCCGATGCCAGCCACTCCGGGAATGTTGTCGGAGGCATCCCCCATGAGGGCTTTGACATCGATAAACTGCTTGGGGGTGACGCCGTACTTGGCTTTGACCTCCTCGGGGCCGTAGACGGTGTATTCCGCTTTCCCCATCTTGGTAGCGGCCAGCAGCACCGTGACCCCATCTCCCACCAGCTGAAGGGAGTCCCGGTCCCCGGTGGCGATGACGCACTCGTCCCCATCGTTTTTGCAGTGCTGGGCCAGGGTGCCCAGGATGTCGTCGGCTTCGTAGCCCTCTTTTTCCACAATTTTATAGCCCAGGTCGGTCAACAGCTCCTTGACAAGGGGCAGCTGGACCGCCAGTTCCTCCGGCATCCCCTTTCGGTTGGCCTTGTAATCATCAAACATGAGATGGCGGAAGGTGGGGGCCTTCAGGTCAAAGGCAAAGGCCACCGCATCCGGTTTCACGTCCTCCATGAGTTTGAGCAGGATATTGACAAACCCAAAAATGGCGTTGGTATAAACGCCGTCCTTATTCGAAAGCAGCCGGATGCCATAAAAGGCCCGGTTGAGAATGCTGTTGGAATCCACTGCCAGTAATTTCATAGCTTCACCTCATCTGCGGCCGGGCAAGCTCTCGATTTCGCCGCCTATTTACCTCTTGGGTAGAAATGGTGCCCATACGAAAGATATTATACCACATTTGTTGCACCTCTCCCACAAATTTGCTAGAATTAATTTTATGCATCAAACAAAGGAGACTATCCATGGAATATATCACCATCGGCAACGTGAAAATCGAAAAAACCGCTACCCTGGCCCCGATGGCCGGGGTGGGAGACCGCGCCTTCCGGCAGGTGTGCAAGGAGTTTGGCTGCGCTTATGTGGTGGGGGAAATGGCCTCCTCCAAGGGACTGACCTACTCGGACAGAAAGACCAAGTCCCTGCTCACCGTCACCGACAGGGAGCGGCCTATGGCGGTCCAGCTCTTCGGGGACGAACCCGCCACCCTGGCCGAAGCCGCCCGGCGGGCCATGGAATTTGACCCCGACATCATCGACATCAACATGGGCTGCCCCGCCCCCAAGGTGGCGGGCAACGGCGGAGGCTCCGCCCTGATGAAGCATCCGAAACTGGCTGGGGAGATTGTGGCCGCTGTGGTGAAGGTAGTTCCGGTGCCGGTGACAGCCAAATTCCGGAAGGGCTGGGACGAGGAGCATGTCAACGCCGTGGAGTTTGCTCAGATTTTGGAGGGGGCGGGAGCCGCCGCCCTCACCATCCACGGCCGGACCCGGCAGCAGATGTACTCCCCGCCTGTGGATATCGGCATCATCCGCCAGGTCAAGGAGGCTGTCTCCATCCCCGTCTTTGGCAACGGAGATGTGACCAGCCTGGAAGGGGCCCTGGCTCTGTATGAGGAAACCGGCTGTGACTGTGTGGCCATCGGCCGGGGCGCTTTGGGCCGGCCTTGGATCTTCGCTCAGATCCGGCGGTATTTCGAGGACGGCACCGTTCTGCCCGAGCCCGATCTGCCCCAGAAGATGGAGACCATGCTTCATCAGATGCAGCTGGCCTGTGAGTACAAAGGGGAATACACCGCCATGCGGGAGGCCCGGCGCCACTGTGCCTATTACATGCACGGGCTGCGGGGAGCCGCTTCCCTGCGGCGGATGGCAGGCTCCCTTCGGGAGTTTGCCGACGCTCAGCGGCTGGCGGAGGAGGCGCTCCGGCTTAATTTGGATACCGCTGAGCAGTAAGGCAAAAGGCTCCAGCACGAGATAACAGTGCTGGAGCCTTTTGAACACAAAGAGCCGGTCCCGAAGGACCGGCTCTTTGTGTTTGGAGAATATTTTGAGAAGAAGAAGTATTCTTTCGAAGTACGCTCAATCAAGTCGGCCAGTTTGTGGGGAATCAATATGTCACCCCAATGGTTTCATCCCCTGGCCTTTGCTTTTCATCTATCAATATATTGCCTCATCCCGCCGGATTTTATTCACCTTAGTTATAGGTGGTTTCCGCCAGCGTCACTGCAAGAGACACCTGCTGGCCGTTTCTTTCCACTACAATTGTGATCTTATCGCCAGCGGTGTGGCTCTGGATGATCTCCTTGAGCTGAGAGCCGCTTTCAATGGCAGTGCCGTCTACCGATACGATCCGGTCGCCTGCCTGCATACCGGCTAAAGCGGCATTTCCATCTACATTGACCTGCTGGACATAGACGCCCTGCTCATCAACACGGTATCTGGCCTGCGCCTCATCACTGGTAATATCAATGGTGGTGACGCCCAGCTCAAAACGGCCTTTTACATAGCCATAGTCGATCAGGCTGTCCAAAACCTCCTTGACATCATTGATGGGGATAGCAAAGCCCAAGCCTTCCACATTTTCACCGGTGGATTTTGCCACCACCAAGCCGATCAGTTCGCCTTTGTCGTTAAAAAGTCCACCGCCGGAGTTGCCAGGGTTGATGGCTGCGTTGGTCTGCAGCAGGTTCATGGTCTCCCCGTCTAGGGTGATCTCACGATCCAGAGCGCTGATGATACCGTTGGTAACGGTACCGCCCAACTGGCCCAGAGGATTGCCGATGGCAATGGCTGTCTGGCCCACCTGAAGGGTGTCGGAATCTCCTAAGGTTGCGGGAGTCAGTCCCTCGGCGTCAATCTTGATGACGGCTACGTCTGTCTCAGGATCGGTGCCTACCAGTGTTGCATCGTAGGACTCACCGTTCTTCAGCCGGACGGTCACTGTGTTGGCGTCCTCAATGACGTGGTTATTGGTGATAATATATCCATCCTCCGAGATAATGACACCGCTGCCGGCGCCGGAGGAAATATATTGCTCCATAAAGAATCCGCCGTTGGTCACGCTTTCTGTGGTAATCTCTACCACAGAATTCTGGGTCATTTCCACCACCTGCTGTACTGTCATACTACCGGTATCAGCGCTGACGGTAGAAGCCGGCGCGGAGGTGCTTCCGCTGTTGGTCTGTGCCGTTGACCCTTGCCGTAGGCTGGCGGAGAGATATCCACCGCCAAAGCCCGCAGCGGCTGAGACCACAACTCCTGCGGCCAGGATAAAAGCCGCCGCCTTCATCGTCATGGGACGGGATGGCTTTTTCTCCTTAGGCGCTTTCGGTTTTTTCTCCTTTGGCGCCTGTCTCGGCTGGGACGCATACCAATCGGTGCTGCGTCCGGCGCTTCCACCATCCTGCTGGCCGGAAGGTGCGTCCGACATGGTCCAACCGGTTTCCGGTGTGGCGCCGCCGTAAGTTGTCTGACTGTCATCCGGCTGGGGTGCGAAACCGGATGCGCTGGTCTGTTGGGAATCGGATGGGGCCTCATTATCTTTTTCCTGTTGGAACTTATTTTCTTCCCGTAAAAATTCAAACAAACTGTTCTCCTCATTATTTCTGTCGTCATACATAACAGGTTCCTCCTCATTTATATTCATTATCTTTGTCATTTGATATTGGTTGTTTCTTCTGTTCCTGATTACGTTTTATAGTATAACCAGGCCAAGTGACAGTTTTTTGAATGGAAACTGAATAGCGAATGAAAGTAAATCATTCATTTTGTAAACAAAACCGCCGTTTATGACCAAACAACGAACAACTCTTAAACAATCTTTTATCTGGACTTTTCTGTGATTTTCACCAAGAGATCCGTCAGATTTTCTGAAGGTCCTTTCCTTGCAATTCCCTGTGGGGACAACTATAATAGAGACAGGCGTTTTCACTATTTTTATAAAAGAGGTGTGTGTATTATGAAAAATAATCCCGTCGGTTTGGCCCACATCGGTCTGCCTGTGAAAGATTTCAAAACATCCGTGGAATTCTATAAGAGCCTCGGCTTTAAAGAAGTCGTTATGCTGGAAGAATCCTGCATGCTGGAGAACAATGGATGTACCATGGAAATCTATCAGCGCCATGACGACCTTTCCCAGAAACCCATCGGCATTATCGACCACATTGCCTTTGTCTCCAACGACATTGACGCCGCCTATGAAGAGGCTGTTTCCTTAGGATACAAAATTACCACCCAGGGCATCGAATCCAATGATATGTTCGCCCCCAAGTCCAACCGGTATTTTAAAATTTCCGGTCCCGACGGCGAAGAACTGGAATTTGCCCAGGTAAAATAAGAGAATCTAAAAAGCACCGGCTAGGCCGGTGCTTTTTTTATCGGATATGATAGGAGTTACCGTTCCATGGGCTCATGGTCCAGAGTGCGGATTTTTTTGACGGACATCGGCATCTCTTTCCCTGAAGCGCGGCGGACAATCCCCACCACGACGCCCATGCAGCACAGATCGTCGCCATCCTTCACTTGGATGATCGGCACCTTTCGGTTGATGGAGATCAGCTTGGTAACGCCCTTGCTGTGAAAATATCTTCGCACAAAGCCCTCCCCATTGAGGAGGAACGCGCCGATCTGGTTGTGCTTCGCCTCGCCCTGCCGGACCCCCAGCAGATCCCCTTTGTTGTAAAGAGGCGCCATGGCATCACCCATGACCTGGACCACAAAATCAGATTGGCGGGAGATGTTGTCGTCCTGGATGAGCATTTCCTCCACCAGCGCCGCGCCTATGGCCACGCCCTGTCCGCCGGCGGCCGCTGCCAAATATACCGGAAGCCGCCTGCTCCCGGCCTTTTCTCCCATTCCCCTGACCTGCTGCAGCTGTCCCGCCAGCCGCTCTACTACCTCTTTTTCTCGGGAGGTGCAACATCGGAATCTTTCTACCAATAGCCGTTCCCTCTCACTGATGGCATAAAAGTCGTACTTTTCCGCCAGCGCCGTCACCGCGCCCTCAGCGCATTCCACCGGAACATCGTCGTCCATCAAATAGCGCACCGCTACATCGAAAGCCACCGCCAACCGTTCCACACTGCTCAAAGACGGCCGCTTGGTTTCCCCGCATAAAATTTTGTTCAGGGTACCGATGGGTATCCCGCTCTTTCTCGATAGCTCCCGGGTCGTCATCCTGTCCCGTTTTTTTAGATAAATGAGCTTTTCTACCATGCACGATTTCATCATAATCCCTCCTCAATTATCCGTTTATGGTAAAAAACCCCTATATTTCTTTTGTTTTTTACAAACAGCCCTTGACAATACCAACCGTTTCTTTATAATCAAAATATACAAATTGTAAAGGAGTTGCCATGGGATGAACAGGTACTACGTGGTGAAAAGCCCATCCAACGGTTGCTTTAGCATTCATGCAGTAACCGGTGAGAAAGTTGAGGGCCTTTTTCCCAACCGCCAGATGGCGGAAAAAATTGCACAGCGATTCAATGAGTTGGAACTATCGACCATACATTTTTATGAGGTCATCGAAGATTTGCTGTGCTCCTATAATAAAACGCTAGAGGCGGCCGGATTGCAGTGGCTAAACCAGCAGCAGTTGCGTTTTTTATGATATCGAATCTATTATATTTCTGTTATAAAACGATGTCAATATGATGTCGTTGTTCGTGTAAAAAGGGCGGCGGACCATGAGTCCGCCGCCCTTTTTTCGTTGGTCTATTGTTTTAAAAACGTTTCGATAATATACCGAGGCCGATGCTTGACCTCACCATAAATTTTGCCTATGTACTCCCCGATGACTCCCAAACAGAGCAACTGAATTCCGCCGATGAGCCAGATGGACGCGGCCAGGGTGGTCCATCCCGGGACGGTATGTCCCATCAGCCACACGATCAAGGAATAGAGGAGCACCAGAATGGAGACAAAGAAGATGACAAAGCCGATGGTGGCAATGAGCCGGATGGGCTTGACGCTAAAGGAGGTAATTCCATCAAAGGCAAAGGCGATCATCTTTTTGAGGGGGTATTTGGATTCCCCGGCAAAGCGTTCGTGGCGTTCATAGGTGACAATCCCGCTCTTATAGCCGATGAGGGGAACGATCCCCCGCAAAAACAGGTTGACCTCATCAAATTGGGAGAGGGATTCCAGCGCGCGCCGGCTCATAAGGCGGTAATCCGCATGATCCTCCACAATATCCACCCCAAGGGCCTTCATGAATTTGTAAAAGCCCCGGGCCGTACTCCGTTTAAAGAAGGTGTCGGTATCCCGCTTACTGCGCACGCCGTAGACCACGTCGCAGCCTTCCTGGAATTTTTCCAGGAAGCCATCCACCGCCTCAATGTCGTCCTGGAGATCCGCATCCATGGAGATAGCGCAGTCACACAGCTCTTTGGCGGTCATCAGCCCCGCCAGCAGGGCGTTCTGATGCCCCTTGTTCCGGGAGAGCTTCAGGCCACAGACATAGCTATTTTCCTGACACAGTTCCTCAATGATGCTCCAGGTGGCGTCCTTACTGCCGTCGTTGACAAAGAGCATCCGGCTGTCGCCGGAAATTTTCCGCTGGGCCATCAGGCTTTCCAGCTTGGCGGTCAGCCGTTTGGCCGTTTCGTGGAGCACCTCCTGCTCGTTATAGCAGGGCACCACAATATAGAGTACCGGGCTTGTCACATTCTTCACGCCTTTCTTTTATTTCTTCTCCTGATCCGGCAGATTCCCTTCGCCGGGATCTCTTTCATCGCGATCCTTCAAAAGGTCTTCCCAGTCCTGCGCCGCCGGGATAATTTCCCCCGGCCGGGGCGCTGCCAGCGCCTGGGCGGAGACCCGCTTTTTGCTGCGGCGCACCCACAGCAGATAGGCCGCCAGCACCAGGATGCTGGCCCCTGTCACCCCAAGGCCCGGAATCAGCCCTGGCGCCACATATTCAAAGCGGATTTCACAGGGGCCTGCCGGCACCTTCACCGCCATAAAGCCAATGCTCACCTGTTCGATTTCCACCGGCTCCCCGTTGACGGTGGCGCTCCATCCGTCGTCGTAGGGGACGCTGAAGAACATCAGGTTCTCCCGGTCCAGATTGGCCGTGGCCGTAAAGCCGCGGTTGTCGATTTCAAAGGTGTCGCAGCTCATGGAGCGCCGGTCCAGGCAGTCCTCCAGATACTGTTCCCGGGTAAGGTCAGGGAAGGCGCTGTTGGGCAGCGGCCCCAATATATCCCCATACTCCGCGATCTGCTCGTCGGTCAGGTAGAGCGCCTGCATCAGCAGGTTGGAGCGTTTGGACTCGGTGCAGGTCTCAAAAGCGGTGTCGTCGATATAGTAATCATAGGCAAAGCCCATGGGTACAAAATACTGGTTTTCGTAGATATCGTGCCCTAACTGGTTGTCCACCTTTTCAAAGCCGGGAAGATCCGGCGCCTCTTCCGCGTCCTGGTCGGCAAAAAGATATTTGACCGAGAGCAGCCCCCGCAGGGCATACAGGGAGATATCCGGCTTGGAGGAAACATCCCGGGTTACCCCCACCTCCGGGTAAAACTCCATGAGGGAAACCGGCACAATGGAGTGGAAGGCCTGGATGTTGGGCAGATGCCAGAACATCCCCAGATTGGTGGTGGTCTCGTAAAAATCGCTGCGGTAGAAGGCGTCATCCTCCGGCAGCTGGAGCTGATCCCGCCCCTGGATGGCGGTCTCTACAATCTCCCCGCCGTTGGTGCTGAAATAGCCCATGCCCAGATAGATCATTCCGAAGCAGGCGCTCACCCCCATGACCCCGCTGAGGAGGAAGGCAATAAATCGGGGATCCTTCCGGTAGTGATGCATAATCAGATAGCACAGCACAAAGCAGACCGCCGCCATGAGCACATAGGCCCAGAACTGGCCGGCATCAGCGGCAAGGCCGATCCGCCATTCCCCATCCACCTTCTGGGGGGTGAGCCCCACCGGAATGGCGATGATCAGGGAGATGATCCCGGTCCACTTCATCCCCCGCATAAAGTCCACCTGGGGGCTGTCCAGAGCCTTGGCGGAGGCCAAAGCCATCAGGAGGATGGGCATATAAAACCACCGGGCATAATAGGAGTTGTTCAGCAGGATAAACAGGGCGTTGAGGCCAGGCACCAGAGCCATGACCAGGCAGATGCAGAGCATCCGTTTCAGCCAGTTTTTCTTCACCGAGAGCAGGTAGGCCAAGACCCCCGACATACTGAACAAGGGCAGCCATGCCGAAAGGGAGGACCATTTCCCGCCGTGGTCGGGGAAAAAGTTGGGGGCGGGAGGCAGATCCGGCGGAAAGAACAGGGACTGGATGATCCCGCAGTAGCGCTGGGGATGGCTGTAAAGCCACAGGTTCCACCCCGAGAGGAGGGAGTCGGTACCGGTGCGGGGGTTGCCCAGGATGGCCAGCACCGAGGGCAGGAAGATAAAGAGGGCCAGGCCCATCCCCAGCACCGCCTCGAAGAAGAGCCAGAGGAACCGCTGAAAGCTCAACCGGAAGCTGGGGCTTGTCAGCCGCACAAAGAAGTAGAGGATGGTAAAGACTACTTCCCCGATAAAGAACCAATAGTTGACAATGGCATTGGCCGCTACCGCCAGGGCAAAAACCCCTCTGCGGTCGTGGAGGACAAACTCCTCCAGGGCGATGAGGAGCAGGGGATAGAAGACCATGGCCTCATGGAAATGGTTAAAAAAGATATTATAGATGCCAAAGCCGGAAAACGCATAGAGCAATCCGCCCACCAGGGCGTAATTCTGGTTGCGGACAAACCGGGAGATAAAAGCGTACCCTGTCAGAGAGACGCAGGCGAATTTCAGCACCAGCAAAGGCGCCATCAGGTAGGGGACAAAGCTGGTGGGGAAGAGCAGGGTCAGCCAGAAAAAGGGGCTCATGAGAAGGTAAAAGCTGTAGGAGCCGATAAAGTTGGCCCCTAGATCGGTATACCAGTTCCAGAAGATATCCCCGGAGCGGATGGCCTCATGGGCCAGCTTATAAAAGGGGATCTGCTGGACATTAAAATCCCCGTAGAAGGTAAAGTATCCGCCGCCCATAATGACGTAGGGCAGAAACATCACCGCCGCCGTCAGAAGGGCCAGAAAAAACGCCTGTTTATACTTTTTGGTGGAGCCGTTCTCCAAACTCTGTACCAAATCCATGGGTTTCACCGCCTGTTTCTTTTCTTTCTCAGTGTCATAAAATCTATGAAAAAATGCGTATTTCTTTATTTTGGCATTGATTTTGCCTTGGCAGCAAAACTGCCGCTTCTGGGTTATTATACCACAATTTACCCATCCGGTCAGCATGGGCCTGAAAAAGTCATAAAAAATTAAGCCCGGCGGTGGAAAACCCCTGTGGGATCAGGTATACTGAAAACAATATCACCCAACATATTCCGCCCCGCCCCGACAGCATGCCAGCAGGGGGCCGGCGGGAAGCAATCTCCAAAGAAAGCAGGCGATCTTTATGGGAAAGGGAAATTTCTTCGCCATGATTTCCCGAATGCAATATATTGACCGGTGGGCCCTCATGCGCAACACCCGCCAGGAAAACCTCAGCGAACACAGCCTCATGGCCGCTGTCATCGCCCACGCCCTGTGCGTCATCGGCAACCGCCGGCTTCACAAAAACCTGGACGGAAACCGGGCCGCCGTCCTGGCCCTCTACCATGACGCGGAGGAAATCCTCACCGGGGATCTGCCCACCCCCGTCAAATACTATAATCCCGCCATCCGGCAGGCCTATCAGCAGGTGGAGCAGGTGGCTGGAAAAAAGCTTCTCTCCATGCTGCCGGAGGATCTGCGCCCCGATTATGAGGCCATCTTCTTCCCGCCCCAAGAGGATGGCTACCTGCTCCGGTTGGTCAAGGCGGCGGACAAAATCTGCGCCCTGATCAAATGCGTGGAGGAGGAAAAAGCCTCCAACTCTGAATTTTCCAAGGCCAAGGTCTCCACAGAAAAGGCCATCCGCGCCTATCAACTTCCGGAGGCCGACATCTTTTTGGACGAGTTCATGGCCGGATTCTATCTGACCTTGGACGAATTGGATTAACCTTCCCATCCGGGCATAGACTGCCCCATCTTTTAAAAAGGAGTCTTTTCTATGCAGTGCAGCCCTATCATTCAACAGGTGGCGGATAGTATCCGCCAGAGATATCCGGTAGAGCAGATCATCCTTTATAACGAAAAGCATGCCGTGACCGGGGAGACCACCTCCTTTAAACTCTGTCTTATCCTGGACACCCGGCGTCCGTCGGAGGTAGAGCGCCAGCTCTATCTGACCATCGACTGCGATATCCCCTTTGACCTGCTCATCTACACCCCCGCCCAGTGGAACCATCTGAAAAATTGTGAGGGTTCCTTTGCCTGGCGGATCGCGCAGACAGGGAGTGTGATCGATGGGTAGGC
Source organism: Zongyangia sp. (assembly GCF_965361945.1). NCBI lineage: Bacteria > Bacillati > Bacillota > Clostridia > Eubacteriales > Oscillospiraceae > Zongyangia > Zongyangia sp. The sequence continues at coordinate 23,248 of NZ_CBDTOK010000157.1, forward strand.
GAAGAATTAATCCCCGGGATTCCCGGCGGTATTACGACTGGTTCAACCAGGCCGAGGACGATATGGCCGCCGCCCAGCTGCTGATGCAGAATGAGCGGTGCTACAATCTTTCCGCTTTCCACTGCCAACAGGCCATCGAGAAGGGGCTCAAAGGCTATATCCTCTTCCGCACCGGCAATCTGGTGGACGGTCACAACCTGACCTGGCTTTGCAAACAGGCGGTGAAGCTGGACGGGACCTTTGCCCGGTGGCTTTCTCAATCGGCCAAGCTCAACCGGTGCTACATTGAGACCCGGTATCCCGCCGACATCCCTCTGGACCTGTCCCTTTCCAAGGTGAAGGAGGCCTTTCAGATGTCCAGCGATATGCTCGACTTTATCTTTGACCAGTTTGAAAAGGAATCCGGCTTGGAGGCTGATTTTTCCTGACGCCGGCCCTCTTCTCCAGTTGCACTCTTTACTATTTTATAATATAATAGTTGTAGTATCGAAATAGATAAAAACAGGTGCATTTCGTGGAGTGATATTGGGGAGGGTAACGGAGATGGCAGAAAAGCCGCGCAGCAAAATTTGGATGATCGCCGCCGTCGTACTGCTTTTGTTAACCCTGATTCCCATTATCTCCTACGCCTTAGACGACCAGCTTTCGGGAGAGGACGCCCTGTCCCTGCGGGTTGCCGACGTCTATCGGATTTCGGTCCGCCATGGGGATGACTATTGGGAGGTCACCGACCCTGCCCATGTGGCCGCCTTGATGGAGGAGATCCAGGCCCTTTCCTTCCAGCGGCACATCTCCCTGGATGAGACCAGGACCCTGGGCAACACCATTATTGAGGTGGAGGCGCCTGGGCGGATGGAATTTATTTCAGAGGTGAACAACCGCTTTAGCCTGTATTATCACGTTCCCTTCCTTTCCTTCCTCACCACCTATTACGACGTGGAGGACACCGGCCAGCTCTCAGAAATTGTTGCCCTCTCGCAAACTTTATCCGACGAATAAAAAAACCGTGCCCGGGAAGGCACGGTTTTTTTGCTCTGAAAACGGCGCTTATTTTTTGTTGATGGTCAGTGCCCCTTTCTGCACGGCGATCAGGCCGGTGCGGGCCACCTCCAGGATGCGGTAGGGGGTGAGCAGATCCTCCAGCAGGGCGATTTGCTCGGCGGTATCGGTCATCTCCACAGTCAGAGTGGAGCGGGAGATGTCGATGATCTTGGCCCCCATAATCTTGCACAGGTCCATTACCTCGCTGCGCTGGGAAATCTCGGTCTGGATCTTAAAAAGGACCAGTTCCCGGGTCACCAGCTCCTCCTCGGGGATGGTGCGGACCTTGATAACGTCGATGAGCTTATTGAGCTGCTTTTCCACCTGCTCCACCGTGTAGTCGTTTCCCTCCACCACGATGGTCATCCGGGAAATAGTGGGGTCTTCGGTGATTCCCACCGCCAGGCTGTCAATGTTAAAGCCCCGCCGGGAAAACAGCCCCGACACCCGGGAAAGGACGCCGGAGTGGTTTTCCACCAGGACTGAAATGGTATGCTTCATCTTCTCTTCCGTCCTTTCTTTAGTGTGAAGGCTCGTCCGGCCGGACCAGGCACTGGAGCAGATAGGGGCCCGGATGGCGAAGCATCTCCTGGATGGCCTCTTCCGCCTGGCTCTGCTCCCGGATACTGGCGGCTTTTATGCCATAGGCTCCCGCAATCTTGATGTAATCCGGTCCGCCCTCCAGCCCTACAGCCATATAGTTGCCATGGTATAAATTCTTTTGCAGCTCCCGGATCATCCCCAGGCTGCCGTTTTTCATCAGGATAACCTTTACCGACAGATTCTCCTGGCAGATGGTGGCCAGCTCCATCATCTGCATCTGGAAGGCGCCGTCTCCGCAGACCGCCACTACCGCCCGGCCCGGGTCGGCGAATTGGGCCCCAACTGCCGCCGGCAGGGAATAGCCCATGGTGCCCATCCCCCCTGTGGTGAGGAAACGGCCTCCCGGCCGGACATTGATGTTGTTGGCCGTCCAAATCTGGTTTTGCCCCACATCGGAGACCACCACCGCGTCATCGGGCAGGGCGGCGGAAAGCTGGCGAATCAGCTGCCGGGGATTGATATATCCCTCCCGGTCCTCCAGGTCAAAGGAAACCTCCTCCCGCCACTGGCGGACCTGGACCAGCCACTGGGAAAAGTCGGTGCCCGGCGTCATGTCGTAGAGGTGGTGGAGGATGTGCTTGGCATCTCCTACCAGGGGGATGGCGGTGCCCATATTTTTCCCGATCTCCGCCGGGTCAATATCGATATGGATTACCCGGGTCCGCTTTTCCAAAACGCCGGGGGTGGCTACCGCCCGATCTCCCACCCGGGCGCCGATGATAATCAATAGGTCGGAGGCGTCAATGGCCCGGTTGGCCGCCCAGGTGCCATGGGTTCCCAGCATCCCAAGGTAGAGGGGATGGCCGGAGGCCATGACCCCGATGCCCATCATGGTGGACACCACCGGAATCCCGCACTTCTCCGCGTATTCCCGCAGTTCCCGCTTGGCGCCGGCCGCAATCACCCCGCCGCCGGCACAGATGACCGGCCGCTCGCTGTGGATAATGGCGTCCACCACCCGTTTCATCTGGACAATGTGCCCTTTGGTGTTGGGTTTATACCCCCGGATGCTGACGCCGGAGGGGTAGGAAAATTCAATTTCTGTATTCTGAATGTCAATGGGCACATCGATGAGCACCGGCCCCGGCCGCCCGGTGGACGCGATATAAAAAGCCTCCTTGAAAACCCGTGGGATCTGGGTGGCGTCCTTAATCAGGTAGCTATGTTTCACAAAAGGTTCCGCCGCGCCGGTAATGTCAGCCTCCTGGAACACATCCCGGCCCAAAAGGTCGCTCTGCACCTGGCCGGTAATGGCCACCATGGGGATAGAATCCATATAGGCGGTGGCCAGGGCGGTAATCAGGTTGGTGGCTCCGGGCCCGGAGGTGACGGCGCACACCCCCACCTTTCCAGAAATGCGGGCATAGCCGCTGGCCCCATGTCCCGCATTCTGCTCCTGCCGCACCAGCACATGGCGGACCGAGGAATGGGACAGACTATCGTAAAACGGGCAGATGGTGGCCCCTGGATAGCCGAATACGACAGATACGCCCTCGTTCTCCAAACATTTTACCATAGCCGCGGCACCTGTCATTCTCATCTGCAATTCCTCTCTTTCCTGCTGCCGTCTTTCCCCGCTCTCAACAGGCGCAGATCGGGTAAGGCCCATCCAAAACCTGTGAAGCCAGGATTATTTTCGACAGTTAAAGTTGTAAATAATTATACGATTGTGGGCGGCGCCCCGTCAACTCTTTTTTCAGCCCCGCCCCATTTGCAGAAAAAGGCAAAAAAAGGGAAAGAAATTGACACTATAGGAAGAGGAGGGTAAAATAAGAAACAATACCATATGCCTAAACAGATGCTGTGTCTTTTTAGCGCCCCTCTTTAGAGGCGCTTTTGTGGCCCACCAGCAACCGATGGGTTCCACCGTCCAGCTTATATTGATCCTCTCTGTTTCCGCCTGTTAGGGGCTCGGAAATTTTGACATTCCAGTGGAGCAGCTGACAAGGAGGTGTCCTGTGAAACGGTTAGTCAATATATTGCTTTGTGTTATTTTATTAATCAATTTTACTTCTTGTAATAATCTCGAAGAAGATTCCTCCTCAACGGCGGCTCCTCCCACCACCTCCTCCCAAGAGGAATATCCCTATGAAGTCGATGAAAGCACCGTGATCCGGAGCGAGCCCCTCCGGGTGGCTTCCCTCTCCCCCTCCCTCACCGAAATCGTCTATACCCTGGGGTATGGGGATAAGCTGGTGGCGGTCAGCGACAGCTGTGATTATCCCCCCCAGACAGACGATCTCCCCGCGGTGGGATCCATCCGCACCCCTGATCTGGAGCAGCTGGAGGAAATCTCCCCCGACTACCTCCTTGTATCCTCCGGCCTGCTGGAAGACGATATTGCCCAAATCCAGCGGATGGGAATTGTGGTGGTAAAAATTCCCCCGGCTGATTCTTTGTGGGATCTCCGCCGGGTTTATCAGACCCTGGGCGCTGTCCTGGGAGGCCGGATCACCGGAGCACAGAAGGGGGTAGACCTCTACTCCATCATGGCCACCCGGATTTTCGAACTGCGCACCGTCCTTAAGCGGGCGGGGAAGAGCTGCTACCTGATCCGGATGCTGGACAACACTGTGGCCACCGGAGACACCTTCGCCGGGGATATCCTCCACCAGATGGGCCTGATTAATCTGGCGGAGGATTCCACCGGCTGGGCCCTCGCCGCTGACGAGGTGGAACAGACCAACCCCGACGTCCTGTTTGTGGACAAATCGGTGGATGTGGAGCTGGTCAAACTCTGCCCCCTCTATCAAAATTCCAACGCTGTCAAGAATAATGCCGTCTACCAGGTGGACATGCTCCTTTTTGAACGGCAGAGCAAGCGGATGATGCAGGAACTGGAAGTGATGGCCCTGCTGGCCTACCCGGAAGGGTTCAAGGGCTCCGCTACCTAAAGATAATAAACCCCGCCCTCCCGAAGGAGGGCGGGGTTTTCTGTAGGAAATTCTCTTATTTTCGGTAAGGGTTGATGTAATCCACCACCCCTACCTGTTTGCCGTCTTTCAGATAGACCCGGGGCACCCGCTTTCCAATGAGGCAGACCACCTCATAGCCAATGGTGCCGCACAATGCTCCTACCTCATTGATGTCGATCTCATTGCCCTGGCCGTCCCGGCCCAGGAGGGTGACCACATCCCCATCCTGTACACCGGGGATGTCGGTGACGTCCAGCATAATCTGATCCATGCATACCCGGCCCACCACCGGCGCCTTCTTCCCCCGAACCAGGGCATAGGCCCTGCCCCCCAGCATCCGGTTGTAGCCGTCGGCGTAGCCGATGGGCACGGTGGCAATCCGGGAGGGCCGGGCGCTTGTAAATTTCCGCCCATAGCTGACGGTGGTCCCCTCAGGGATCTCCTTGACCATGGAGATGATGGATTTGAGACTCATGGCCTGGCGCAGGTCCAGATCCCGGCGCAGCTCGTTGGAAGGCTTCAGGCCGTAGCAGATGATGCCCGGACGCACCATATCCAGGTGCATCTGGGGATAGCTGATGACCCCGGCGCTGTTGCAGCAGTGACGCAGGGGGAAGGTGATCCCCCGCCCCTCCAGGGCCTCCACCACCGCCATGAACTGGGAAAACTGTCTCTCTGTGTACTCCACCGACCCATCGCTGAGCTCATCGGACACGGCAAAGTGGGTAAAAATCCCTGTAGGGTGCAGATGGGGCAGGCGGCAGGCGGCCGCAATCTGCTCCGCCGCTTTGTCAATACCCCCGGTACAGGGGAAACCAATCCGGGTCATGCCGGTGTCCACCTTCACATGAACATCCACCTGGACCCTGGCCTCCACCGCCGCCTGGCTCAGCTGCACAGCGTATTCGGGGGAAAATAAAGCCTGGGTAATCCGGTATTTGGCCAGGGTCTCCACCCATTCCACCGGTGTGGCGCCAAAGATGAGAATAGGGCCGGTAATGCCCGCCTCCCTGAGGCCCACGCCTTCCTCCACATTGGAGATGCCGAACCAATCCACCCCGTCCTGCTGCATCTGCAAAGCCACGGTTTTATCCCCGTGGCCGTAGGCGTCGGCCTTCACCACTCCCAGCAGCTTACAGTCCGGAGCCAGGAGGGACCGGATGGATTTGACATTATGTGAAATGCAGTCCAGGTCGATTTCGGCCCAGGTGCGCTTGAGATAGTTGTACATATCCTCATTCCTTCTTGTTGGCATTGCAAAACCTGCTTCCCTATCATACACGAGCCCAGGCAAAAAGAAAAGCATATTTTGCGGGCCGGGAGCAGGGCATATTAGTCTTTGGGCTCAAAGGGGAGGATCACATCCTCCAGCCGGCGCTTGGGGATGTGAAGGTATCCTTCCCGGTCCCGGTAGAATTCGGTGGCGTCGGTGCGGTTGATATAATCTAAAAAGATCCGCTCGTTGGGCTTGCCCAGCGCCAGGATCAGCACCGGGTCATACCATTTTTCCAGCCGCAGCTCCCGGGCCAGGGCCGCCTTGTCAAAATTGGCGATCATACAGCCTCCCAGGCCCTGTTCCACCGCCGCCAGCATCATGGTCTGGGCGGAAATGCCAATGTCGATCCACATCATCTCGTCTTCCGGCATCAGCCCCTTGTCGGCGATGAGCACAATGTAAGCCATGGGTTTCTGGCCCTCCCGTGGCCCGTCATAGCCTCGCAGCAGCACATTCCAATTGATGGCGGGGAAAATTTTCTGGTTCTTCCGCTCGGTACAGCTGATCACATACCGCAGGGGCTGGATGTTCAGGCAGGAAGGCGCGTACCGGGCGGCGTCCACCAGGCTTTCCAACAGCTCGTAGGGGACAGCCGCGCTCTGGTTAAAGCAGGTATAGCTTCTGTTTTGCTTGGATAAATCCCGGATCATCTTCCTCACCTTCCCTTGATTGGGGCGGCTTATCCGCCCATCCTCTGTTTTTCCTCCCACCTCTGGCGGCAGAGGCTATAAATAATATTTACTATACCAAAAAAATAGGATTTTTTCAATTGTCCCTGGTAACCCCAGGATGTATAAAATGAAAACTTTCCTTAACATTGACCGCCTTCGCTGGATTTTTTAGCCAAAGTGCTCTATACTAGTGGTATAAAGTGGGACAGGTTGTTCCTAAAAACGTGAAAAGTGAGGTGCTCCATCCGTTGAAATTCCGCTGGAACCGTCGATATACATCCCGGACCATTTCTAATATCATCGTCCTTGCCGCCGGTGTTCTGATTTTTCTTTTCTTTTGGAACCTGGGCTCCGTCATGAGCGGCCTTCAAAGGCTGCTCAGCATTCTTACCCCCTTTTTCATCGGCTTTTTTATCGCCTACATCCTCAATACTCCCATGAACTTTTTCGAGCGGATTTACGGCCGGCTCCTGGAGAAAAATAAGCCTCACAAAAAACTCAAGCGCAATCTGGCCGTCATCACCGCTTATCTGGTGGCCTTGGCCGTATTGGTCACCCTCTTTTCCTTTATCCTCCCCCAACTGGTCAGCAGCGTTTATAGCCTGGCCCGCAGCGTTCCCGGCTATGTGGATCAGCTCACCGATTGGGTCAACCGATTCCTGGCTGAACAGCCGGAAATCAGCGCTCTTGTCTCCAAATTTATGATGTCGGGCGAAGAAATCATGACCAAGGCGCTGGAACTTGTCAACATGGCCCTGCCCAGGGTTCTGGATTTCTCTGTCTCCCTGGGGTCGGGGCTGGCCAACTTTTTCCTAGGTTTGGTTGTCTCCTTTTATATGCTGGTCAACAAGGAAAAATTTTGCGCCCAGGTCAAAAAGGTACTCTATGCCTTCCTGCCCCGGAAATTTATGGACGGCGCTGTCAATTTGGCCCGTCACAGCCATCAGATCTTCATCGGCTTTATCACCGGCAAGCTCATTGACGGCCTGCTGGTAGGCGTGGTCTGCTTTGTCTGTCTGAGCCTTTTCCGCTGGCCCTATCCGCTGCTGGTGGCGGTGATTATGGGAGTGTGCAGCCTGATTCCCTTCTTCGGCGCCATCATCGGCTCCATCATCTCCACCTTGATTATTTTGATGGTCAACCCCCTCCAGGCTATCTTCTTTGTCATCTTTATTGTTGTCCTCCAACAGATTGACGGCAACATTATTGAACCTAAAATTTCCGGCAGCAAAACCGGCCTTCCCGCCTTTTGGGCCCTGTTAGCTATCATTTTAGCCGGCGGCCAGTTTGGCTTTCTCGGCATGCTCCTGGGGATTCCGGTCTTTGCCGTCCTTTACTCCATCATCCGGGGCGTCACCGAAAAGCGGCTGGAAAAGCAGGGGATGCCCTGGCGCACCAAAGACTATGAAGCCGAGCCCCAGGAAATCCATCTGGGCAGCGGCAAAAGTGTGAAAATTCCTTTCATCCACATAGGAAAGTGGGGAAACAAGGAGGTCTATCCTCCTCCTCAGCCCCATGATGAGGAGGGAGAAACCGAGGAAGCTCCTTCCCGCACCGAACCCTATCCGGCCCCTTGGGAGGATCAGCCTGAGGAGGACGAGAAAAAATAGCGGCTTTGGCTGCTATTTTTTTGTCCTTTCCTCCCCAAAGCTTGCTTCCCAGGGCGGGAAGGACTATAATAGAGGGGAACATCCCGTCTTCGGCCCATAGCTGGGCGAAGGCCAGCCATAGAGAGGAGATCGGTTATCTATGAATTTTGATATGTATATGCCGGCCCGCGTCATCAGCGGGGAGGACTGTGTCCTCAAAAACAGCGGCAAACTGCGGCAGCTGGGGAATCAATGCCTCATTGTCACCGGTAAGCACAGCGCCAAGGCCTGTGGGGCTCTGGATGACGTCATCCAGGCCCTGGAAAAGGAAAACATCGGTTATCAGGTCTTTGACGAGGTCACCCAAAACCCCTATGTCTCCACCTGCCATAAGGCGGGGAGTGTTGCCCGGGAAATAGGCGCCCAGTTCATCATCGGCATCGGCGGCGGTTCCCCTCTGGACGCTGCCAAGGCGGTGGCGGTCTTTACCGCCAATCCCCAGCTTCCCCCCGAAGGGATCTACGGCAGCTGGGAGAACAAAGCCCTTCCCTTTGTTTTGGTGGGCACAACCGCCGGCACCGGCAGTGAGGTGACAGCCGTTTCGGTGCTGACCAACGACGCCACCGGCCAGAAAAAAAGCTTTAAGTGCGATCAAACCTATGCCGCCCTCTCCTTTGGGGATCCCAAATACACCTATAGCTTAAACTATGATTTCACCGTCAGCACGGCGCTGGATGCCCTGTGCCACTCGGTGGAGGGCCTTTTCGCAGCCCATGGCAACGAGGTTTCCGACAGTTATGCCCTCCGGGCCATCTCCATCCTGGGCGGCAGCCTGATCCAGCTGTATATGCACAAAGGGGACAGCGGGGAACATCTCCCCCACACCCTCCGGGAGCGGCTCTATTACGCCTCCCTCTACGGCGGCCTTGTCATCAATATCACCGGCACCACCTTCTGCCACGCCCTGAGCTATATCCTGACCGAGGATTATCACATCTCCCACGGCAAAGCCTGTGCCGTCTTCCTGGCGGAGTATATCCGCCGGGCTGAGAAAGCCGATCCTCAAAAGTACGCCCGGTTTGAAAGCGTCCTGGGCCAGCACATGGAAACCTTCCTCTGCCTGATCCGAGAAATGAGCCGGATGGACGTAAAGATGACTCCGCCCCAGATCGAGGACTACCTGCCCCGCTTTAAGGGCAACGCCAATTTCCAGAATACTCCCGGCATCTTTACCCTGGAAGACACCAAGCGGGTGTTGACAGAACTTTTCGCCTAAAATCAATGTACCCAACAAAAGAGCTTCCCATCTCAGGATGGGAAGCTCTTTTTTATCATCACGACCCCTTTGGGACGGAGAATTCCGGTACAAGTTGCAGAGAAGCAGCGTCTTGTCTTGCTATCAAAAAGTGATATAATAAGAGATGTTGCAAAAACGAAACCTGAAAAACAGGAGGCAAAAAACATGCGTTTTAAAAGATTGGGAAATACGGATCTGAATGTTTCCGTCATCGGCGTAGGTACCTGGGCCATCGGCGGTGACTTCTGGGGCGCTGTAGATGACGCCAACTCCATCAAAACCATCCGCACCGCCATTGACGCAGGTGTGACCCTGGTGGATACTGCTCCTGCCTACGGCCACGGCCATGCGGAAAAAATTGTAGCAGAAGCCATCAAAGGTGTTCGGGACAAGGTAGTTTTGGCCACCAAATGCGGCATCCGCTGGTCCGACACCGAACGGATCATTAAAGACTGCTCTCCGGAGGCATTGATGAAGGGGATCGAGGATTCCCTGACCCGTCTGGATGTGGACACCATCGACCTGATGCAGATCCACTGGCCGGAACCGGTTTATAAGACCCCCTTTGAGGATACAATGGCTACCCTGATGAAGGCCAAAGACCAGGGAAAGATTCGCTACATCGGCGTTTCCAACTTCAGCCCTGAGCAGATGGACGCTTGCCTCAAAGCTGGAGAAGTGGTCAGCATTCAGCCCCAGTTCTCCCTGATCTACCGCGATCAGGAACATCTGCTCCGCTATGCTAAGGAGCACGGCATGGGCGTTCTGACCTATGGTTCCCTGGGCTCCGGCGTTCTCTCCGGCAAATATAAAGAACTGCCTAAATTTGGCCCTGGCGACAACCGCGCCAACTTCTATGACTTCTTCCAGGAGCCCAAGTGGAGCAAGTGCATGGCCCTGGTAGAGGTGCTTCGTTCCATCGCCGCCGACCACAATGTGCCGGTGGGACAGGTTGCCATTAACTGGACCACCCAGAACGATCTGGTTTCCACCGCTTTGGTGGGCATGCGCACTCCGGAGCAGGCGCTGCAGAATGTAGCTGCCGCCGACTGGGAGCTCTCTGATGAGGAAATCGCCCGCATTAACAGCGAATATGCCCGGATCTTCGGTGAATAAGCCGCATCATTGTCACTGAAAAAGGACCGTGGAAAATTCCACGGTCCTTTTTTCTGTTATATTCAAATACCTGCCGGCGGATGAGACGGCACAGCTTTAATCTGGCCGCGATTCGTGTCAGAAGTCCACTGCTCCGACGCCATCATAGGATCAGCGGTTTCCTTCCGCAGCCGGGAGGCCTCCTGCTGAGAGCAGGTCAGGCGTCGCGGCCGCAGCACTTCTTATACTTTTTGCCGGAACCGCAGGGGCAGGGGTCGTTGCGGCCGATCTTCTTGCCCTTTTTAATGGGCTGTTTTTTCTCGGAGCCGTCTCCGTCGCCGCCGTGGGAAGCAGTGGTAGGTTTGGCTACCTGCTCCCGTTTGGGGGCTTCCTCGGTCTTGACCTGGATGGTAAAGAGCATCTTCACCGTATCCTCTCGGATGGAGTTGTTCATCTCCTCGAACATGTCAAAGCCTTCCAGACGGTATTCCACGACCGGATCCTTCTGGGCATAGGAGCGCAGGTAAATACCCCGTTTGAGCTCATCCATAGCGTCGATGTGATCCATCCATTTGGCGTCCACATTCCGCAAAAGGACAACCCGCTCCAGTTCCCGCATCAGCTCGCTGCCCAGTTTCTCCTCTTTGGCGGCATAGAGAACCCGGGCCTTATCGGTGATATCCTTCACCAGCTCCTCCCGGGTCAGGCCGAAGAGCTGGTCATCTGTGTATTTCAGATCATCATCTGTCAGCACCCAGCCGAGGAAATATCCCCGCAGGCCGTCTAAATTCCAGTCGTCCTTGTCGTCGGTATCGGGAATGAACTGATCCACAGCGGTCTGGACCACCGCCTCGATCATCTTCGAAATGTTGTCGTGGAGATCCTCCCCATCCAGCACCTTGGAACGCTGGTCGTAGATGATTTCACGCTGACGGTTCATAACGTCGTCAAACTGAAGGACGTTTTTGCGGATGCCAAAGTTACGGGCTTCCACCTTCTGCTGGGCCGACTCAATGGTGCCTGTCAGCATCTTATTTTCGATGGGCATATCGTCTTCCAGATTGAGGGCTTCCATCATGTTCTGCATCCGCTCGCCGCCAAACAGCCGCATCAGATCATCCTCCATGGACAGGTAGAACCGGGTTTCACCTGGGTCTCCCTGACGGCCGGCACGGCCTCGCAGCTGATTGTCAATACGGCGGGACTCGTGGCGCTCGGTACCCACAATAAAGAGGCCTCCGGCGGCTTTGACCTTCTCGGCCTCACCGGCGATCTCTTCTTTATACTTGGCGTTTAATTCCTGGAAGGTCTTTCTCGCGTCCAGAATCTCCTGATTATCTGTGTCAGAGAAACCGGTGGATTCGCTGATGAGCTCCTCGGGAAGGCCCATCTTGCGCATCTCCGCCTTGGCCATAAACTCGGCGTTACCGCCCAGCATAATATCGGTACCACGTCCGGCCATGTTGGTAGCGATGGTCACAGCGCCGTATTTGCCGGCCTGGGCGACAATCTCCGCCTCTTTTTCGTGGTATTTGGCGTTGAGGATTTCATGTTTGATCCCCCGGCGCTTCAGCATATTGCCCAGCCGCTCCGACTTATCGATGGAGATGGTACCGACCAGCACCGGCTGGCCCTTTTCATGGCACTGGACAATCTGCTCAATGACAGCGTTGAATTTTCCAGCCTCATTTTTAAAGACCACATCGGGATGGTCGACCCTCTGGGAGGGCTTGTTGGTGGGGATCTCGATGACGTCCAGCTTGTAAATCTCCCGGAACTCAGCCTCCTCGGTGAGGGCGGTACCGGTCATACCGGCCAGTTTCTTGTACATCCTAAAGTAGTTCTGGAAGGTGATGGTGGCCAGGGTCTTGGACTCCCGCTCCACCTTGACCCCTTCCTTGGCCTCAATGGCCTGATGGAGTCCTTCGTTATAACGGCGGCCGATCATGAGACGGCCGGTAAACTCGTCGACGATGATGACCTGGTCATCTTTGACCACATAGTCAATATCCCGGTGCATGATGCCGTGGGCCCGGATGGCCTGGTTAATATGATGCTGCAGCGTCATGTTGTCGGCATCCATCAGGTTTTCTACATTAAAGTAGGCCTCCGCCTTCTTGATGCCGTTTTTGGTCAGGGTGCAGGTCTTGGCCTTTTCGTCCACGATGTAGTCGTAATCTTCTCCTACCTCGTCCTCCTGCTCCTCCTTGTCGTTGAGCTCCTTGACCTTTTTGCAGCGGAGGGTGCGGGCAAACTGATCCGCCATAGAGTATAGATCGGTGGATTTATCTCCCTGGCCGGAGATAATCAGAGGGGTCCTGGCCTCATCGATGAGGATGGAGTCCACCTCGTCCACAATGGCGTAATGAAATCCCCGCTGGACCTTGTCGGTCTTGTAGATGACCATATTGTCCCGCAGGTAGTCAAATCCGAATTCATTGTTGGTGCCGTAGGTGATGTCACAGCTATAAGCCTTGCGGCGCTCCTCGTTGTTGAGGCCGTTGACAATCAGGCCCACAGACAGGCCCAGGAAACGGTAGACCTTGCCCATCCACTCCGAGTCACGGCGGGCCAGGTAGTCGTTGACGGTGACGATGTGCACGCCCTCCCCTGTCAGGCCGTTGAGATAGGCCGGCAGGGTGGCCACCAAGGTCTTGCCTTCACCGGTGCGCATCTCAGCGATCCGGCCCTGGTGGAGGACCACGCCGCCTACGATCTGTACCGGGAAGTGGCGCATCCCCAGCACCCGGTCGGCAGCCTCCCGGCAGGTGGCGAAGGCCTCAGGCAGAATGTCATCCACCGTCTCGCCGTTTTTCAGCCGCTCCTTCAGGGCAGGGGTCATGGCTTTCAGCTCGCTGTCGCTCATTGCCTTGAATTTGTCCTCCAAGGCGATGACCTTATCCACAATGGGGTTGATCCGTTTGAGCTCCTTTTGGGAATAGGAGCCAAAGATTTTTTCCAGAAAACCCATAGTAATTTCACCTCTAATATCTATTGGAAACACCGTTTTATACGGTGCAAACCGGATTCCTGTGAGCATTTCCTATTCTAGCCGCCCTCCTGGCGTTTGTCAACGCCGGGGCCAAGGCACCTTTGGCCTACAGGCGGCAGAAAAACGCGGCCGACGGGCGCCGTCCCGGACATGGCCAACCGCCGGGAGGAAGGGCCCTTTTGGAGGCAAAAGCTTCGGCCAGCAAACATTATCATTATAGTCAAGCTCCCCTGTGAATGGATGAACATTCAGTGAATAAACGGCTTGAAATCAAGCATTTTTGCAGGATTGACACAATTTTAACCGGTTTTTATCTTGATTAATACCCCTGCCCATATTATAATACAAGGTAGGTACGCGATTCTGTCCAAAAACGGCATATTTTGCCGTGAATCAGGTACAGAATGGCGGACGGAGAATTTTACGTCAGCCGCTGTTACCACCGGCCAAGAAAGCGGCCCGGACGTTCAAATCTATGTTCACGGGGATTTCCCGTGGAGCCGAAAGGAGTACCGATATGAACTATTCTCATGAAGTTGAGAAAATGTGTGTCGTCACAAAGGGCCCCAAACACGGCCCGGCGCCCATTCCTGAAGAGGGAAAATGGGTCAAAGCTTATCAGATTTCTGATATTTCCGGTCTTTCCCACGGTGTGGGTTGGTGCGCACCCCAGCAGGGCGCATGTAAGCTCACCCTGAATGTCAAAGAGGGCATCATCGAAGAGGCCATGGTAGAAACCCTGGGCTGCTCCGGCATGACCCATTCCGCAGCAATGGCCGCTGAGATCCTCCCGGGCAAAACCCTGCTGGAAGCTCTCAACACCGACCTGGTCTGCGACGCTATCAACGTAGCTATGCGGGAAATCTTCAAACAGCTGGCTTACGGCCGCAGCCAGACCGCTTTCTCCGAGGGCGGACTTCCCATCGGCGCCGGTTTGGAAGACCTGGGCAAAGGTCTGCGCTCCCAGGTGGGCACCATGTTCTCCACCAAGGAAAAAGGCGTCCGTTATCTGGAAATGGCTGAAGGTTATGTTCTGCAGATCGCTCTGGATGAGAACGGCGAGGTCATCGGCTACAAATTCGTAAAACTGGGCGTCATGCTGGAAAACATCCGCCATGGCATGGATCCGAAAGAAGCTTATGAGAAGGCGATCGGTACATACGGCCGCTATGAGGGCGCTGCCAAGTACATTGATCCGCGTGAAGAATAAGGAAGAAGGAGGTAACAAACATGGCACAGTTTGAAGGTAAAGAAAGAAGAATGGCCAAAATCGAGAAATGCCTGGCTGAGTACGGCTTTGCATCCCTCGAGGAGGCACGTGACCTTTGCTTGAGCAAGGGTATAGATGTTGACGCCATTGTCAAAGGCGTACAGCCCATCGCATTTGAAAACGCCGTCTGGGCTTACACCCTGGGCGTTGCCATTGCGCTGAAAAAAGGTATCAAAGTTGCCGCTGACGCTGCTGAGGCTATCGGCCTGGGTCTGCAGGCATTCTGTGTCCCCGGTTCCGTCGCTGAGCAGAGAGACGTGGGCCGCGGCCATGGTAACCTGGGCGCAATGCTCCTGAGAGAAGAGACCGACTGCTTCTGCTTCCTGGCAGGACATGAGTCCTTCGCCGCCGCAGAAGGCGCAATCGGTATCGCCAGAACCGCCAACAAGGCAAGAAAGAAACCCCTCCGGGTTATCCTCAACGGCCTGGGCAAGGACGCCGCTTATATCATTTCCAGAATCAACGGCTTTACCTATGTAAAGACTGATTATGACTTCGCCACTGGCGAGCTGAAAGTCGTGGAAGAGAAAGCATTCTCCGACGGCGACAAAGCCAAGGTCAAATGCTACGGCGCCAACGACGTTCTGGAAGGCGTTGCCATCATGAAACATGAGAAGGTTGACGTTTCCATCACCGGTAACTCCACCAACCCCACCCGCTTCCAGCATCTGGTGGCCGGCACTTATAAGAAATGGTCCTATGAGAACGGCGTCAAATACTTCTCCGTCGCTTCCGGCGGCGGCACCGGCCGTACCCTCCATCCGGACAACATGGCTGCTGGCCCGGCTTCCTATGGCCTGACCGACTCCATGGGCCGTATGCACGGCGACGCACAGTTCGCAGGTTCTTCCTCCGTCCCCGCACACGTGGAGATGATGGGACTCATCGGCATGGGCAACAACCCCATGGTTGGCGCCACTGTTGCCTGCGCTGTCGCAGTAGAAGAGGCAAACAAATAAGCTGTCAAAACGTAGTTTTTTCAGCATGAATAAACAAGGCCTTCCATGGGCTCCCATGGAAGGCCTTGTTTTTTTGTAGTGGATTTCCCTCCGGTAAAAAACGCCAAGCCCCATAGGAGCTTGGCGTTTTTGCAACCGTTTTTCAGCTGATTGTCGATCAGGAATTTCCCTCAGAGGCCACCGCTTTTTCTGCATCCGGCTTTTTCAGCTCATGCCACAGCTTTTTCAGGATGATCGCAGAAAGGATGGCTGCCAGCAGGGAAGTCCCCGCAAAGTTCATCCAGATGCCTGTCAGACCTAAAGGCCAGAGAGCGCCTACCAGTACGACGGGGAACAGCAATGCAGTGGATAGGGAGATGAGGGACGCTGGCAGGGGCTTTTCAATGGCCAGCATATAGCTCTGGGTGGCAAAGGAGAACCACCGTGTCACATAGGTCAGACTAAAGAGCCGCAGAGCGCCAATGGACATGTTGAGGATGTCGTTGCTTGGGTTGGCCACAAACAGCCTGGTGATCTGCTCCGGGAAAAAGGCGATGGCAAATACCGACAGCAGGGAAACAACAGCAGCCGCTGCAAAGCAGCATTTTTCAATGGCGCGGACCCGCGAAAACTTCTGGGCCCCCCAGTTGTATCCCACCGCTGGCTGGAGGGAGTCGCACATGCCGTACAGCAGCGGCTGGATAAACCCTTCGGCGAACATCAGAATACCATAGACCGATACCGCCGTCTCCCCGCCCAGCCGAACCAGGATAAAGTTCATCAGAATGGAGGTAATCCTGCCGGCGATGTTGTTTAAAAAGTTGGGGCTTCCGCAGGCAATAATCTGCCGGATCATCTTCCCCGAAAACCGTGGCTTGCAAAACCGGAGGAGGGCCTTTCCCCGGAAAAACGGGATAAAGGCGATGACAGCGCTGATACACATCCCTGAACAGGTAGCCAAAGCTGCCGCCCAGATCCCCCAATGAAACACGCCCAGGAATAAGAACTCCAATCCGGCGCTGATCATAGACATGAAGATGTTCAGCCCCATACTGCCCCGGATATATCCGCAAATCCGCAGATAATTGTCTACGGCAAAGATGATGGTGGTCACCGGGGAACATAAGGCATAAACCCGTAAATACTGTACCGCCAGCCGGGCAAACTCCCCTTCGGCGCCCATCAGCCGCATAAGCAAAGGAGCCGCCGCAAACATAATAGCGCCGATGACAACGCCGGCTCCTATAATCATCAGACAGGCGCAGGTGAAGATGTTGTGCGCTTCTCGGCTGTTTTCCTTACCCAGATTCACCGAAATGGGTACCGAGGACCCGACACCGATCAGATCCGCCAAGGAAAAGTTGATAATGACAAAGGGCATGGCCAGATTCAGGGCCGCAAAAGCGGTGGCGCCTAAAAACTGGCCTACAAAGACGCCGTCAATGGTCTGATAAAGGGCGGAAGCCAGCATGCTGATGGCGCCGGGAATGGACGCCAAAAAGAATAGCTTCAGCGGCGGTGTTTTCGCAAACAATGCGATGGAGCTCATAAATGGGTATCCCTTCCTTTCCTACCATCTTTTGCTTCTCCCTGCCAAAACTACTGGACGCTGGCGGGGAAGCTGGATTTATTTGACTTCACTTTTCAAAAGACTCACATATTTATGGGTCAGGGACAGTAAGGTATCCCTTTCACTCTTTTCTAATCTCTGGAACGTTCTTTTCTCCGCCTGGATGAGGGGGAAAATGACCTCTCGCATCAATTCTTTTCCCGTTTCGGTCAAGGCGATTCGCTTGTTTTTCTGGTTGCCCTCCACCGGTTTCAGCCGGATGTAGCCCTGGTTCACAAGGCTTTTCAGGGCGGAATTAATGGTCTGGGGCGGGTAATGCCAGGCGGAGCACAGTTCCCTTTGGGTATAGCCGGCGCCGTCTTCATAAAGGGAATACAACAGCCACAAGGCTGTGTCGGAAATTCCCCGTCTTTTTGCATATTGATGGTAAATCTCATCCATTTCCTTATAAAGCTGGTTAAACAACGCAAGGGGATCACTCGTCATATTTTCCATCGGCTCCTCCTTTCCTTCCAGAGGCGGGCATCTGGCATTATAGTCCGAAAACGGATAAAAGTCAATGGGTATCGATAGAGGGTTTCCTCCAGCTTTTGCCGCTCTTTTTTCCATCTTATCCTTGGAACCGGCGAAAATCCACCGGCCAAAGAGAGGGTAAAAATTCACCAAAGCCCCCGTGAAGATTGACAAATCCTACAAATTCCGTTATGATAGAAGCTAATTGATCAAAGCCAGATGAAAACCGCAGGAAAACAGCGAATGCTTGCCGAAGGAATGATACTCTCAGGCGTCCCCGGTGGGGACAGGACTGTGGTTGGATGGCGCTCTGGAGAATCCCATATAGGTGGGTGCCGAAGGTGAAAGTGGCTGATCGCCATGAATCTCTCAGGCAAAAGGACAGGGTTATGGTCAAATGGCAGAAAGGCCTAGGTGAGAAAACCGCGGGCTAAGGGCTGCCCTTTGCCGTCTGTTGTTCCGGAGCTGACAAATATGTCAGCTCTTTTTTTATGGCCCGCTTTGTTGGAGTCTCCGAAAAAAGAGGGGAGATTTATCAGTATGGAAGCAATTTCACAATTCTTCGCGTCCGCCATGGACAGCGTGGATGGGGTCGTGCAGCTGATTAACAGCTGGCTTTGGGATTATGCCCTGATTTTCCTGCTGATGGGCACCGGCATCTTTTTCACCATCCGGCTGGGATTTGTCCAAATCCGCCGGTTCGGTACCGGTATGAAAAAACTTTTCGGCAACTTTTCCCTCCATGGCAAGGATCAGGAAAACGGCCTCAGCTCCTTTCAGGCGCTGACCACCGCCATCGCAGCCCAGGTGGGCACCGGAAATATTGCCGGCGCCGCCACCGCCATCGCATCCGGCGGACCTGGCGCCATCTTCTGGATGTGGCTTTCCGCCTTCTTCGGCATGGCCACCATCTACGCGGAGGCAGTACTGGCCCAAAAGACCCGGAAAGAAGAGGATGGCCAGCTTATCGGCGGCCCTGTCTACTATATCAAATATCTATTTAAAGGGAAATTCGGTAAATTCCTGGCAGGTTTCTTCTCTGTAGCCCTCATTCTGGCACTGGGCTTTATAGGCAACATGGTCCAGTCCAACTCCATCGGAGACGCCTTCCACACCGCTTTCGGGATTCCCGCTTGGTCTATAGGCATCGTTGTCGCCCTCATCGCCGGCTTTGTCTTTTTGGGCGGCGTCAAGAGGATCGCCCGGGTCACCGAAAAGGTAGTGCCCCTCATGGCGGTCTTCTATATGGTGGGCTGCCTCATCATCCTCTTTATGAATGGCTCCGGTGTCGCTCAGGCTTTCCGGGATATCTTTGTGGGCGCTTTTTATCCCCAGGCCGTCATGGGTGGGGCCCTGGGCATAGGGGTCCAACAAGCCATGCGCTACGGTGTGGCTAAGGGACTTTTCTCCAACGAGGCAGGTTTGGGTTCTACCCCCCATGCCCACGCCATCGCCAAGGTCAAACACCCCAGCGATCAAGGCATCATCGCCATGATGGGCGTTTTTATCGACACCTTTATCATCCTGACCCTGACCGCCCTGGTCATCCTTTCCACCGGAGTGTTAGGCAACGGATTGACTGCCGCGCCCCTGGCCCAGTCGGCCTTTGACTCTGCTTTTGGCTCTTTCGGAAAGATCTTCATCGCCATCTGTATGTTCTTCTTTGCCCTCACCACCATCATCGGCTGGTATTTCTTCGGCGAGGTCAATGTCAAGGCCCTCTTTGGAAAGAAAGCTGTCAAGATCTATGCTGCCTTGGTGGTTCTCTTTGTCCTGTTGGGCTCCAGCCTAAAGGTAGACTTAGTATGGAACATGTCCGATATGTTCAACGGCCTCATGTTCCTGCCCAACATCATCGCCCTCTTAGCGGGCGCTGGGATTGTGGCTAAACTCAATAAAGACTATAACTCTTTAGGAAAGCATTAAAACAAAAAGTCAAGACCACC
This sequence comes from Zongyangia sp., assembly GCF_965361945.1. NCBI lineage: Bacteria > Bacillati > Bacillota > Clostridia > Eubacteriales > Oscillospiraceae > Zongyangia > Zongyangia sp. The sequence continues at coordinate 42,964 of NZ_CBDTOK010000157.1, forward strand.
CCTAAGAGGGGTGGCTTGAAGCGCGGCCTAGAAGGCCGAAAAACCAAGCCAGCGCCTAAATGACGCTGGCTTG
>NZ_CBDTOK010000158.1:0-3802 GCF_965361945.1 Zongyangia sp.
TGCAGCAGAAAAGCTATCGCTGCAAAAAAGGACACAGTTTTGATCTGTCCCGGGAAGGATACTGCAACCTGATCCTTTCCGGCCGCCACCATGGCAAAACGCCGGGGGACAACCAGGATATGGCCCGTGCCCGCAACCAATTTTTCGCAGGGGATCACTACCGTATCCTGCTGGATGCCCTGTCTGCCCAGGTCCTAAAATATCTGCCGCAGGACGGCACTTTGGTGGATGCCGGCTGCGGGGAGGGCTACTACACCGCCGGCGTCTTTTCCGCATTGCAGCAGGCGGGCCGGTGGGGAGATTTGGTGGGGGTTGACCTTTCTAAATTCGCTCTGCGCTTTGCGGCCAAACGGGAGCCGGGCGTCCGGTTCCTGGCGGCCAGTATTTTTGCGCTGCCCCTGTTTGACCAAACCGCGGATATGGTGATGAACATTTTTGCGCCGGTGGCAGACCGGGAGTTTTACCGGGTGCTTCGACCCGGCGGCGTTCTGGCTATCGGAGCGCCAGGTCCCCGGCATCTCTTTGGTCTCAAAGAGATCCTTTATAATGCGCCCTATGAAAATGAGAAAAATTCCTTTGTGTTAGAGGGCTTTTCCCCTCTGGAGGTCATCCGTGTCTCAGGAGAAATGCGGCTTGAGAGCAAAGAAGACATTGCCCATCTCTTTATGATGACCCCTTACTACTGGAAGTCGCCCAAAGAGGGATGCCAAAGACTGGAGAGCTTACATACACTGTCCACCCCGATCCAGTTTGAGATCCATCTGTTAAAGAAAACATCTTGACCATATAAGAAGGGAGGTCCCGTGGGGGACCTCCCTTTTGTTTTTATCCAGACGGGAAAAAACGGATGGAACCAGATGGAGATTGGCCTTAGTAATCCTGCTCCAGCGCAACATAGATCCCAAGAGCATGGTCAGAGACACTGACGCTTAACCAAAGGTTATCTTTGCGATATATTTGGCCAATGGCGGTTTCCTCAGATTCCCCGGCTATTTCTCGAAAGCCCTGGGAGGACAGAGTTTGCAGATAGGCCTCTCCCTGGGCTCGATCCTCAATTTCTAAGGTGATGGCATAATAGCCCTTCTCCTCATCGAAAATCTGAAATTGAGGAGTACCTGATTCAGGTTTGGGGATGGCCTTGGTGTAGGTATTGACCGGCCAGGAATCAATCTCCTCCAGAATGGGGGCGGAGGCAGTGGATGCAGACGGAGTTTGAGAAGGAATACAGCCTGCAAAAAGGATCGCAACCGCGAATAAGATCCCCGCGAACCTAAGCTTTTTCACGATTTTGGCCCCTTTCTCTGGTTTTGCACCCGGACAAAGGAAAAGATGGTGATGGCCACAAGCAGAAGGGTGACGCCGCCAAGGAGATAGAGAAGCACCGGCGGGCCGGAAACCCAGATGCCAGTCTCCCCATCAGCATATCCAATGGTATTGGAGGGCAGACGCTGCTGAAAATAGACAAAGCACAGGAAAATAACCAAGAGTAGAAGGATAATGCTGGCAACGAGCAGCGGAATCCGCATCCGTTCCCAGATGCTTTTGGAAGGAGGATTGCCGCCGCTTTCCAAAGGTATCAGTTCCTCCAGAGAAACATCCAGGGCTTCACACAGAGCCAGCAGATTGGAGGTGCTGGGAAAGGCAGTGTGATTTTCCCACTTGGCTACTGCCTGTCGTGAGATGCCCAACCGCTGAGCCAACCCTTCCTGGGAGAGATGCTGCTCCCTGCGAAGTTCTTTGATCCGGGATCCGATGTCCATGATATAACCTGCTCCTTTACAGTGATCTTTGCTTTTTGGAATTGCCCTCATCATAGCGGAAAAGTGCCCCCTCTGTCTACCAACTATCTGTCAACTATTGGTTGCGCGGGGGATTCAAGGGTTTTTTGGCCAAAAGAATGAAAAACGGCATGGCCTAAAAGCCATGCCGTTTTTATGAGAAAGATGAAATTTATGCGAAGGGGTTTTCAGAGGGATAGGGGACGCCTTTGGGCTGATTGTACCCCAAATCCTTGACGCCCAGCAGTTTAAACAGGCTGAAGAGCGCCTTTCCGAAATGTCCGAAAGCCACAGCGCCGTGATGGGGATACCGTTTTTCAATGAGCACATGACGATAGAAACGGCCCATTTCCGGGATGGCGAAGACGCCGATGCCGCCGAAGGAACAGGTGGGTACCGGCAGGACCTCGCCCTCTGCCACATAGGCGGTGAGCTCTGCGTCGGCATTGGATTGCAGACGGAAGAAGGTGATATCGCCAGGGACAATGTCTCCTTCCAGGGTGCCGCGGGTGATATCGGGTTCCTTATCCGGCTCCAGACCGCGGTGCATGATCAGCTGATACTTCATCTCGCAGGAGGTGAGCTTCTGGGAAGAGGTATTGCCGCAGTGGAAGCCCATGAAGGTATCCTTGTGGGTGTAGTTGTATTTGCCCTTGATCTCCTTCTCGTACATATCGGCAGGAACAGTGTTGTTGATATCCAGCAATGTGACAATGTCGTCGGAGATGCAGGTGCCGATAAACTCGCTGAGAGCGCCGTAGATATCCACCTCGCAGGAGACGGGGATGCCACGGGCGGTCAGACGGCTGTTGACATAGCAGGGAACAAAGCCAAACTGGGTCTGGAATGCGGGCCAGCACTTGTTGGCGAAGGCCACAAACTCCCGGGAACCCTTCTGGTTCTCAGCCCAGTCGAGGAGGGTGATTTCATACTGTGCCAGCTTGGGCAGGATGCCAGGCATCTTGTTGCCCTCGCCCAGCTCTTTTTCCATGTCCGCCACAACCTCGGGAATCCGGGGATCGTTGGCATGCTCGTTAAAGGAGGCAAACAGGTCCAACTCGGAATTTTCTGCGATTTCAACACCCAGGTTGTAGAGCTGTTTAATGGGGGCGTTGCAGGCCAGAAAATCTCTCGGACGGGGACCGAAGGTGATGATTTTCAGCTTGGACAGGCCGATGACGGCACGTGCCACGGGAATAAAATCAAAAATCATGTCCGCTACTTCATCGGCGGTTCCTACAGGATATTCGGGAATGTAAGCTTTGATATTGCGCAGTCCCAGGTTGTAGCTGGCGTTGAGCATGCCGCAATAGGCGTCACCGCGGCTGCTTGCCAGGATGCCGGTATTCTCTTCCGCTGCAGCGACAAACATGACCGGGCCGCCGAATTCTTTGGCCAGGAGGGTTTCTTCTGTTTCAGGACCAAAGTTGCCCAGATAGACGACGAGTGCATTGCAGCCGGCCTCTTTGACTTCAGAGAGTGCCTTGCGCATATGAATCTCATTTTCAATGGTGGTAGGACATTCGTAGATGTCTCCGCCTTTTTCCTGGAAGGACTTGACGACAGCCTTTCTGCGGTTGGTAGAAAGTTCCATAGGGAAGCAGTCACGGCTGACTGCGACGATTCCCAGTTTGACTTGCGGGATATTATTCATAGCAATTCCTCCTGTTTTATTTCATCTTAAACAGTAATCACTTACTGAAACCGACACCCCTATATTACACCATCAATAAGAAAAAATCTATCTGAAAAGAAAAGAATTTTACCGAAACTATAATTTTTTTATAAAATAGAGATAAAAGATGTCGATGGAAATACAATTTATCCAAGATCTTTGGGAAAGTTGTACGATCAACATGGAGATGTCTGAAAAGATGTCTATTTGCCTGTTTATGAGAGCGTTTGCGACAGCATTCCTCCCTTAGAACTGAATTTTTACCAGTTCCACCCCTGTGTAATAATGGGTGAGAATTTCGATATAGTCGCTGCCCTGCCGGGCCATATAGTCGGCCCCGTATTGGCTG
>NZ_CBDTOK010000159.1:0-2988 GCF_965361945.1 Zongyangia sp.
ATCTTTATGGTAAAGAAAACTATGGACCGGGTATCTTACGAGTACGCGGAGGGGCAAAATGTCCTGACCATTGAAAAGCGCTGGTAATATGCGGGGCGTTTTCAGACGTCTTTAAGTTGCTTTTCGCAGCAGCGCATGGGGGAGAGCGAGTCCTCTTGATGCAAGTACCCAAAGCATAGTCAGGAGGGTAATGGGAATGAGATCTCTTTCGCGGGAGACCGTGTTCGTACGAAAATCATTTTACCGCTTTTTTCTGCCCAGCCTGCTGTCCTGCCTGGGCATCGCAGCCGGCGGACTGGCGGACTGCATCTTTGTGGGCAACACGATTGGACCCGTGGGGATGACGGCCATCAGCATCGGCCAGCCAATCTACATGCTGTTCAACACCATCAGCTACTCGCTGTCCATCGGCGGCTCAATTCACTATGCCAACGCCCTCAGTGAAGGCAAAGAGGAGGACGGAAACCGTATCTTTGCCAATGTCCTGCGGACCGACCTCTTTCTCAATGTGATCCTCTGTGCGCTGGGACTGCTGTTTCTCCCGCAGGTACTTACCTTCCTGGGCGCCGGAGCGCCCGGAACCGAGGTCTGGGCCAACAGCGAGGCGCTGGTGCGGGCCCAGCTGCTGCTGGTGCCCGTCATGTTCTGTCAGGGTCCCTTCTACTACTTTGTCAACTGCGACAACGACCCCAAGCTGGCCGCCGTGGCCTTTGTGACCAGCAATACGCTGGATATTCTGTTCAACTACATTTTTGTGGTTCGGCTGGATCTGGGGGTGGCCGGCTCGGTGTATTCCACCGGCGTGGGCGCCGCCGTGCTGATCCTCATCAGCCTCATCCATTTTTTCAAAAAGCGGGGCTGCCTGCGGTTTTGCTGGCCCAAATACCAGCTTGCCTCGGTCATCCGCTCCTTCCGCACCGGCTTTGCAACCTCGGTACAGTATGTTTACCAGCTTATCACCATCCTGGTGTGCAACCATCTGCTGATGTCCATCAGCGGAGAGCTGGGCGTTGCCGTATTCGGCATCGTGTTTAATGTGGCGCTGGTCGCCGCCTCTGTCTATGACGCCGTCAGCATGGCCCTGCAGCCCATGGTGAGCACATTTCAGGGCGAGCACAACCAGGCCAACATCCGCAGCACCCTTCGCCAGGCGTTTCAGGCGGCTATGGCAGCCAATCTGATCATCCTGATCCTGCTGCTGGGTTTCCCGCAGTGGGTCAGCTTTGCCTTTGGCCTGCGCACCCCGGAGGAGCTGGCCATGGGAAGCATGGCGATCCGCATCTACGCGCTGTGCGTGATCCCCTCGGGGATTAACATGGTGCTGACCTACTACTATCAGGCTTTGGGTCGGGAGTTCATTAGCTATTTCCTTTTTACCCTGCGCTCCTTTGTGTTTTTTCTGCTGTTCAGCCTCCTGTTCAGTCTGGGCGGCGTGGAGCTGTTTTGGTGGACCTATCCCTGCATGGAGCTGGCCGCCCTGGCAGCGCTGTGCCTTTACAATTGCCGAAAAAGATCCTGGGCCTATCTGGACCAGGGGGACGGCCGAGTATTCAGCGCGTTTGTGGAAAACCAGGGGGCCGACCTGGGCGCCCTTGGAGAGCAGATCTCCACCTATCTGAAGGGAATCGAGGCCACCTCCGTACAGCGCTATTTTGCCGCTATCGCAGTGGAGGAGGTGTGCGCCGTGATCCTGAGCCGGGCGCCTTTGGGGGAGGCGGGCTATATCCAGTTTACCATTGTGCCTCATGAGGACGGCACCCTGACGCTCCATCTCCGGGACAACGGAAAGGCGTTCAACCCCTTCGATCTGGATACCGACTCCATTGACCTGGAAGGCGGCGCGGGCCTGGATACACTGGGGATCAAAATCATCAAGGAAAAAGCCAAGGAGTTTTTTTACCGCCGGTATGCCGGGTTTAATACACTGGTTGTACGGGTGTAATGCGGGGAGGATTGGATATGAGGCCAAAGGTGAAATTTTCCCTGGGGAAAAAGCTGACGGTACTGATCATTTTGTTGAGTGTGACCCTGAGTCTTGTGTCAATTTTTGTAAGCTACAAAATTTTCAGTTCCACCATGACGGATTATTATGTGCGGCTCGGCACCAACCTGGTTCGTACGCTGGCCAGTCAGCTGGATGCGGATGAGCTGGATCGCTACTACGCCACCGGAGAAGTGGATGACGCCTATTATGTCACACAGAATTTCATTCGGGATATGGCAGACAACAACGATGTGGAGTACCTCTATGTGGTCCGTCCCCACGGGACGGGAGTAACCTTTCTTTTTGACTCGGATATGGATGTGGATACAGACGGAAGCTATTCCGAAGGCGGGTATTGCGCACTGGGTTCCTATGTGGATCTGGTAGGCGCATTTGCGGAAAATCTCGACAACCTGCTGGCAGGACTTCCGGTGGAACCAATTATACAGTGGGATGAGAGCTACGGCTGGCTGATGACCGCCATGACCCCCGTGCTGCATCCGGATGGAAGCATGGCCGGTTATGTGATGGCAGATATCAGCATGAACGAGGTCATGAGTACACAGCGGGACTTCCTGCTGGTTCTGGCAACCCTGCTCACCGCTTTGACGGTCGTCTTTATTCTCCTCTTCCTCTTTGTGACCCGGAGGCAGGTGATCCGCCCCATCGATCTGCTGACCCAGGCAACGGCGGCTTTCATCCAGAATAACGAGACGGAGCTGGCGGCCGGGACGGCTACCGTCAACGTGCCGGAAATTCGCACCAGGGACGAGCTGGAGCTGCTGGCAAACGCATTCCAGAAGATGCAGGAGGATATGATCTCCTACATCCGCAGCTTTATGGCGGTCACGGCGGAAAAGGAGCGCATCGGCGCGGAGCTGAACGTGGCCACCCAAATCCAGGCAGATATGCTGCCCCGGATTTTCCCCGCCTTCCCCGAGCGCAGGGAATTCGACATCTACGCCGGCATGACCCCCGCCAAGGAGGTGGGCGGCGACTTCTAC
>NZ_CBDTOK010000160.1:0-6975 GCF_965361945.1 Zongyangia sp.
TGTTTTCACAATATCCTGTGGATTTAGGCTCTCGATGCACTGTGTTTATGAATTCATCGGTCAAACAGGCCCAAAAGGATGGGGCGACGGTAGAGGATATTTCCGCAGGACTCTCTATGAGCGTGGTGAAAAACGCCATTTATAAGGTAATCCGTGCCCGTAGTGCCGATGAATTGGGCAAAGAACTAGTGGTACAGGGTGGTACCTTCTTAAATGACGGTGTTTTGCGCAGCTTTGAAAAGGAGCTGGGGCACAATGTCATCCGCCCTGAGATTGCAGGGCTCATGGGCGCCTTTGGAGCGGCCCTTTTTGCAAAGAGTCTGCATAAAGATGTGTCCTCTATGCTCAAACCTGGGGATCTTCGCCATTTTGAACATACTGCGCGAGGGACGATCTGTCAGGGATGTACTAACAAATGCAATTTGACCATTAATACCTTTAGTGGCGGCCGCCGCTTTATTTCTGGTAACCGCTGTGAAAGGCCGTTGGGCCAAAAGGCGGCTCAAAAGCTGCCTAACCTGTTTGAATATAAGCTTGAGCGAATAAAAGCCCTTCAGTCGCCCAAGGGGACCAGAGGGAAAATCGGTCTTCCCCTAGGGCTCAACATGATTGAGAACATCCCGTTCTGGTTTACTTTCTTTACGGAGTTGGGGTTTGAGGTGGTACTGTCGGATATCTCCTCTCGGCAATTGTATCTGTCGGGACAGTATTCCATCCCCTCTGATACAGCCTGTTATCCCGCAAAGCTGATGCATGGGCATATGGAAAACCTTATTTCCAAAGGGGTGGATATGATTTTCTATCCCTGCATGAGCTACAATTTTGATGAAAAAACGTCGGATAATCATTTTAACTGCCCTGTGGTTGCCTATTATCCTGAGTTGCTTTATGGCAACATGGAAAAGCTTCACCATATCAAGTTCTTGTTCCCGTATCTGGGGCTTCATAATCGTACCTATTTTAACCGTTCCATTCACAAGTTTATCAATAAGGAAATTTGTGTGATTCCTTACGGGGAGATTCGTCGGGCATCGGGGTTGGCCTACAAAGCTTATGCCAAATGGCAGGAGGATGTGCGGGCGCAAGGAAAGAAGGCTTTGCAATACGCAAAAGATCATCACCTCAAGACGATTGTATTGGCAGGGCGCCCTTACCATATTGATCCAGAGATCAACCACGGTATTGACCGTCTGATCAGTTCCTTTGGCATTGTGGTGGTCAGCGAAGATGCGGTTGCCCATTTGGTGGAGCCGCAAAAGGTCCATGTTCTCAACCAGTGGACCTATCATGCGAGGCTTTACAATAGTGCGAAATATGTTACCACCCAGAAAGATATGGAACTGATTCAACTGGTGAGCTTTGGATGTGGTATTGATGCGATTACCACCGATGAAGTCCGTGCGATTCTTGAATCAGGCGGAAAAATGTATACACAGCTGAAAATCGATGAAATCAATAACCTTGGCGCGGTGAAAATCCGCATCCGCAGTTTGCTGGAGGCCATGGACGAAAGGAGCAGAATGGAAAATGAGTAAGAAACAGCAGGATACGGAACGGGTCATCTTTACTGAGGAAATGAAAAAGACCCATACCATCCTGGTGCCGAATATGTTGCCCATTCACTTCAACATGATTGCCCAAATCTTCAGGGAATACGGATATAAGATCGAGGTGCTCAGTACCTCTGGACGCAATGTAGTAGAATGTGGGCTTAAAAATGTCCACAATGATACCTGTTATCCGGCCCTCCTGGTTATCGGCCAGATGATCGATGCCCTGGAAAGCGGAAAATATGATCCAGATAAGATCGCGCTTATGATTACCCAAACAGGCGGTGGATGCCGGGCCTCCAACTATATCCATTTGTTGCGCAAGGCTTTGAAGAAAAGTGGCTATGACCATGTTCCGGTCATTTCTCTTAACTTTGCTGGCATGGAGAAAAATCCCGGCTTTAAGCTGACTCCACCCATGCTGCTCCGGCTTGTCTATGCCGTCCTCTTGGGAGACTTTCTTATGCTTCTATCCAACCAATGCAGACCCTATGAAGTGGTTGAAGGTTCCACCGATGCATTGGTAGAGGCCTGGACCAAGCGCCTATCTGTGTCCCTCCGTCAAAAAGCGAGCTATCGTCAGGTCAAAGAGTTTTATCGTCAGATTGTCCACGACTTTGGAGAACTGCTTTTGCGGGAGGAAGATAAAATCAAGGTAGGGGTGGTAGGAGAAATTTATGTTAAATTTTCTCCCCTCGGCAACAACAACCTAGAGGAATTTCTTCTCACAGAAGGGTGTGAGGTTGTTGTGCCCGGCCTGCTGGATTTTCTCAATTATTGTATTTACAATTCTATTACAGACCATAAGCTTTATGGAACGGGGGCTATTGCGAGTTTGTTCTGCCGGGTGGCCTATCGTTATATGGTGAAAAAGCAGAAGGACATGATTGCTGTTATCCGTGAACACGGAAAATTCCGGCCTGCTGGTTCTTTTGATCATACCAAGGAATTGGTGCAAGGTTATATCAGCCGCGGAGTCAAGATGGGAGAAGGCTGGCTTCTCACCGCGGAGATGCTGGAGCTTATTGAGCAGGGGGTTAACAATATTGTTTGTACCCAGCCTTTTGGTTGCCTGCCCAACCACATTGTAGGCAAGGGAATGATGCGGGTAATTAAAGAGCATCATCCAGAGGCGAATATTGTGGCTGTGGATTACGATCCTGGTGCCAGCCGTATTAACCAGGAAAACAGAATCAAACTGATGCTAGCTAATGCAAAGATGCAGCAGGAGGCCGCTGAAGCGGCTGATAAAACAATGTCTGTAGAGGAAAATGTGGATCAAAAAGAAGCAGTATTTGCTCAGCTATAAGATAAAAAGCGCACCGCTTCACGGTGCGCTTTTTATCTTATGATTGTCAATTGTCATCATAGCTTTCCTGTGATAAAATATATAAATTAGTGGCCATTTTGTTTAGAAATTTGTATTTTGCATATTGACTTTTTGAAGTAAAAAGATTGACCAAATGATTTTATTGTGTTATTATGCTATCATACTAAAGTATAGAGGAAAGGATGCAGCCTCCCAATGAAAATATATGATAAAATTACGCCAGAGGGCACCAGAGATCTGTTGTTTGAGGAATGTCAGACCATCCGCTGGGTGACTGCACAGCTGGCGGAGGAATTTAAAAGCCGTGGCTACGGCGAGGTAATGACTCCGTCTATTGAGTTTTTTGATGTATTTTCAGCCAATTCCACCTATTTCCCTCAAGAATCCATGTATAAACTTATCGACAATAAGGGGAGAATCATTGTTCTTCGGCCGGATATGACGACGCCTATTGCGCGACTGACTGCTACCCGTATGAAAAATCAGACCTTCCCACTGCGATTTTATTATAATGGAAAGGTTCACCGGGTGACTCCCAGCCACAGCGGGCGAAGCGATGAAATTTTTCAGATGGGCGTGGAGCTTATCGGCGCCAACACCTCCCGTTCCGATCTGGAAGTGATCGCTTTGTCGGGAGAATGTTTGAGGAGGATTAATCCGGATGCTTTCCGCATTGAATTGGGCCACATCGGATTGTTCCAGGGACTGGTAAAGCAGTTGGAAGCTGATGATTACACCAAAGAGGAGATCAGAAGATATATAGAAGCAAAAAATTATGGTGCACTTAATGCTCTATTGGACAAATTCGAAGGGAATCCAGCCGCCCAGGCCCTAAAAAAATTGCCGTCTTTGTTTGGCGGCGAAGAAGTTTTTGCGCAGGCAAAGGAGCTCAGTGTAACGGAAGACTTTTCTGATATACTCGACTATCTTCGCAGTGTCTATGAAAGCTTAGGCAGGCTTGGGCTCAAGGATAAAGTCATTATCGACCTAGGCCTTGTGAACCAAGGAAATTATTATACCGGCGTAATCTTCCGGGGATATCTGGAAGGCATTGGAGAACCCCTTGTTTCCGGCGGGCGCTATGACAATCTTTTGCGCGATTTTGGAGCGGATTTGGCGGCTACCGGTTTTGGCATTGACATCAATTTAGCGGTAAAATTTTTGCTAAAAAATCATGACTTTATCCGTCCAACCCAATCTAAGGCCATTGTTTTTGGCCGGGATGGCTATGAGACCAAAGCAATTGAGTATGTAAAACAATTGATACCCGAACTCGGACAGTGTGAGCTTTCTGTCTTTGATACGGAAGAAGAGACAAAAGATTATGCCAGAAAAAAAGGAATTGGTAAGCTTTATATCGTGGGTGAGGATATTACCATTGTGGATATTGGAGGGGAGAAAGCATGAAACCCATGCGGATAGCGCTGACAAAGGGCAGGTTAGAAAAGGATACGGTAGCCCTCTTTGAGAAAATTGGTTTTGATTGTACCAATCTAAAAGAAAAAGGCCGGCGGCTAATCCTGGAGATTCCGGGAGAAAATATCGAAGTTGTGCTGGCGAAAGCAGCTGATGTCATCACCTATGTGGAGCATGGCGTCTGCGATATGGGAGTAGTAGGAAAGGATACCATCATGGAAAACGGTACATCTTTCTATGAAATGATGGATCTCGGTTTCGGCAAATGTAAATTTGCTTTGGCCACTCAGAAAGGCTCTGATTTTTACGCAGGATACAATACCAAATGCATTGCAACCAAATATCCCAAGGTGGCGCGGAGCTACTTTGAAGGGAAGAGCATGGATGTAGATGTAGTGAAAATCGAGGGATCGGTTGAATTGGCGCCGCTGCTGGGATTGGCAGATGGCATTGTGGATATTGTAGAAACTGGAACAACCCTCAAGGAAAACGGTCTGGAAGTGAGCGAGTTTATCTGTGATATTTCGGCCCGTGTGATTGTGAATATTGCGAGCCTTAAGTTACGCAAACAGGAAATTGAGGGCCTTTTAGAAAAAATTGCCAAAGTGAAGGAGGAGAAAAAATGATCCAGGTAGTGAAAGCGGATGGAGTCCAGGATAGGGCATTACTCTCCCAACTGAAAAACCGCAGCGAAGAGGTGGATCGGAAGGTAACCGTGGCAGTGACTGAGATTATTGATGCAGTCAGGGCCAAGGGTGATGAGGCGGTTCGGGAATACACCCTAAAATTTGATGGCAAGTGCCCAGAACAGTTTGAAATTTCCAAAGCGGATATGCAGCGGGCGTTGGATGAAGCGGATCCAGAATTTGTTGCTTCACTTCAGCGTGCAAAAGAGAATATAGAAGACTTTCACAGACGGCAAAAACACCAAAGCTTTATCGATGCAAAGGCAAACGGTGTGATTTTAGGCCAAAGGATTCGTGGCCTGCACCGGGTGGGCCTCTATGTGCCTGGGGGGACAGCGGCTTATCCCTCATCGGTTTTGATGAATGCTATTCCCGCCAAAGTGGCAGGGGTCAAGGAAATTGTGATGATAACTCCGCCGCTGAAAACCGGTGGCGCCAATCCAGACATTTTAGTGGCGGCGGCTATTGCTGGTGTTGACAGGGTATTCCTGGCGGGCGGAGCACAGGCTGTGGCAGCTTTGGCCTATGGCACTGAGAGCATTCCACGTGTGGATAAGATTGTGGGTCCTGGGAATATTTATGTAGCCACAGCCAAACGGCTTCTCTATGGAACTGTGGACATCGACATGGTAGCGGGTCCCAGTGAAATTCTGATTATGGCGGATGAAAATGCGCCAGCGCCTTTTGTGGCGGCGGATTTGATGAGCCAGGCCGAGCATGATGTATTGGCCTCCGCCATATTGCTGACCACCAGCGAGAGACTAGCACAGAAAGTGGTAGAGGAAGTGAAGAGCCAGTCGGAATCTCTCTCTAGAAAAGAGATTATTGCTCAATCTTTGCAGGATTTTGGAGCTATTATCATCTGCAAGGATAACGATCAAATGGTGGAATACGCCAATGAGATTGCACCAGAACATCTGGAAGTAATGATGGCAAATCCTTTGGAATATTTAGGCCGGCTAGACAACGCAGGTTCTGTATTCTTAGGCAATTATTCTCCAGAGCCTTTGGGAGATTACTTTGCAGGCCCCAACCATGTTCTGCCCACCAGTGGAACTGCTCGGTTCTTCTCTCCGCTTTCTGTGGATAGCTTTATTAAAAAGTCAAGTTATATTTATTATACAGAAGCTGAGCTGTGCAGGGCTAAGGATGATATTATGCGCATTGCAAATCGAGAAGGGCTGACGGCTCATGCTAATTCCATTAAGGTGCGTTTCTAAGTAAAATTGCGGAAAGGTGAATCATCATGTCTTATTCACTGAATGAAAAGCTGCGGGATTTGGTTCCCTATGACCCAATTAGTGGCAATTTCGAAATCCGGCTGGATGCCAATGAAAGCTTTTTTCAGGTAGATGAAGAAATTCTGGCAGCTTTTAAAGAAAGTCTCTCTCAGGTACAGTTTAATCGCTATCCCGATCCATATGCTAGACGTCTCAATGAAAGCTTTGCCAGCTTTTATGGGATTGATCCTGCTTATGTGACGGCAGGAAATGGTTCAGATGAGCTCATCGGTGTCATTACCTCATCCTTTTTGGAAAAGGGAGATACCGTTGTGACCTTTGCGCCGGACTTTTCAATGTATCGGTTTTATGCAAGCATTTATGAGGCGAAAAATATTGATGTCTCTAAGGAAAAAAGTCTTGCCATCGATGTGGATAAGGCCATTGCACGAATCCGGGAAGAGAAAGCAAAGATGGTGATCTTTTCTAACCCATGTAATCCAACGTCTTTGGGCCTTAACAGAGAACAGGTACGCCGCCTTATTACTTCGGTTGATGCACTGGTAGTGGTGGATGAAGCCTATATGGACTTTTGGAATCAATCCATTTTACAGGAAGCCCACCAGTATGACAATGTGATTGTCCTGCGCACCTGTTCTAAGGCTGTGGGAATGGCCGCTCTGCGTCTGGGATTTGCTGTGGCCAACCCCACCATTACAAGAGCGCTCCGGGCTGTGAAATCTCCCTATAATGTCAATACTATTTCCCAGGAA
>NZ_CBDTOK010000161.1:0-4796 GCF_965361945.1 Zongyangia sp.
CTGGGATTTGCTGTGGCCAACCCCACCATTACAAGAGCGCTCCGGGCTGTGAAATCTCCCTATAATGTCAATACTATTTCCCAGGAAATGGGAACAATTATATTTTCCTATCCAGAAAAAATTCATGAAAGAACCAAAGCCATTATTGCTGCGAAAGAAGAGTTGGAGAACGCGCTTCGAAAACTATCCACCCAAAGGCAGCAGATCCAGGAAATCTATCACAGCTGTACCAATTTTGTATTTGTAAAATTTAAAGACAGCCAAAAGGTATTTGAACGTCTTTTATCCATGTCCATTGCGGTACGGCATATGGGAGACTACCTTCGCTTGACGGCAGGAAATAGGGAAGAAAATCAACGGCTGATAACTTGTTTGGATCAAATTCTCAGTGAGGAGGGGTAAACATGCGCATCGGAAAACAGGAGAGGCGTACGAGGGAAACCGAGATATGTGTCACCATTGATCTAGATGGTTCAGGAAAAGCAAAAATTGCAACGGGTGTCGGATTTCTTGACCATATGTTAAATTCTTTTGCCGTTCATGGACGATTTGACCTGGAAGTCGTGGTGGAGAAATCAGATTTGGAGATAGATTGCCATCACACGGTTGAGGATACCGGCATTGTTCTAGGCAAGGCAATTGGGGAGGCATTGGGAGATAAGGCGGGAATTGCCCGTTTTGGAAGTTTTTATATTCCCATGGATGAAGCCCTCAGTTTTGCCGCTGTAGATATTAGCGGCCGTCCTTTTTTGGTATATGACAATGTCCACAAAAATGAAATGATCGGCAATTATGAAACCGATATGACTGAGGAGTTTTTCCGGGCGGTGGCCTTTAACGCGGGGATGACACTGCACCTGAAGTCCTTATATGGTACCAATGACCATCATCGGATCGAAGCCATGTTTAAAGCTTTTGCCTATGCGATGGCCATGGCAGTAAAAAAGCTGGATACGGATGCGCCTGTTTCGACCAAAGGCGTGCTATAAAAGGGAGGGGACCTGATGATTGCCATTATTGACTATGGAGCGGGTAATCTTTTCAGCGTCAAGAATGCTTTGGACTATCTAGGTATAGAGAGCCAGATTACCGATGATGGCGACCAAATTGCAAAGGCCGACGGCGTCATTTTACCTGGAGTGGGTGCTTTTCCTGACGCGATGAGAATGCTTACAAATCAGGGATTGAAGCCGGCTGTCCTGGAGGCTGCAGGAGAAAAGCCCTTTTTAGGAATTTGCCTAGGCATGCAGATGCTTTTTGATGAAGGTAGGGAATTTGAGATGGCACCGGGGCTGGGGCTGATTGACGGATATGTGGACAGGTTACAGACCCAGAAGCTAAAAATTCCCCATATGGGTTGGAATGAACTGCGGTATCAAAACCCTTGTGAGCTGTTGAAAGGCATCGAAGAAGGGGAATATGTCTACTTTGTCCATTCCTTTATGGCTTATACCGGGGATGAAAACATCGCCGCTTATTGTGATTACGATCAGAAGGTAACAGCATTGGTGCAGAGAGGATATGTGTTTGGAGCCCAATTTCATCCTGAGAAAAGTGGAGAAACCGGGCTGATGATGCTCAAAAACTTTGCGCGGCTCACAAAATGAAAGAAAGGGCAGAGAATATGATCATATTACCGGCCATCGATATTAAAGATGGACAGTGTGTTCGCCTGGTCAAAGGAGATTTTTCTACTGCACATAAAGTGGCAGAAGATCCGGTCACAACGGCAAAAGGCTTTGTTGACCAGGGAAGCCATTGGATTCATATGGTGGACTTGGATGGCGCAAAGCTGGCAAAACCCAAGAATACAGAGATTTTCACATCTGTGAAAAATGCGACCGGGCTGCATATGGAATTAGGCGGCGGTATTCGAGATATGAAAACCATTGCCTACTATCTGGAGCATGGTATCGATCGGGTCATTCTAGGGTCGATTGCTCTGAAAAGGCCGGACCTTGTCAAGGAGGCAATTCAGCAGTATGGCGGAGATCGCATTGCTGTAGGTATTGATGCAAAGGATGGTAAAGTTGCCACGGAGGGGTGGCTTTCCACCAGCGAGGTGAGCTATCTAGATCTGGCAAAATCCATGGAGCAATCAGGAGTAAGGGTGATTATCTTTACAGACATATCCAGAGATGGCACCCTTTCGGGGCCTAACTTGGATCAGCTCGGCGCACTGCAAAATGCAGTGTCCTGTGACATCATTGCCAGTGGCGGTATCAAAGAGATTGTGGATATCAAAAATTTGATGGAATTGGGACTCTACGGCGCAATCTGTGGCAAGTCTCTGTATCAGGGAACATTGTCCTTGCGCCAAGCCATAGAAACGGCGGGTGATCAAAATTGCTAGCTAAACGGATTATTCCCTGCCTGGATGTCCGGGATGGGCGTGTGGTCAAAGGCGTCAATTTTGTGGGAATCAAAGATGTAGGAGACCCGGTTGAATGTGCAATTATGTATGACCGCCAGGGCGCGGATGAAATTACCTTTCTCGATATTACCGCTACCCATGAGGGGCGAAAAACGATGGCGGATGTTGTGAGAAAGACGGCGAAAAATGTGTTTGTCCCTTTGACGGTGGGAGGAGGTATTTCCACTATCGAGGACTTTAGAACCATTCTGCGGGCCGGTGCGGATAAGATATCCGTCAACTCCTCGGCGGTCCGTAACCCGGATCTGGTGGCTCAGGCTGCGGATAAATTTGGCAGCCAGTGTGTAGTGGTGGCCATCGATGCCCGGCGGGATGGAAAAGGCGGCTTTCACGTTGTGGTCAACGGAGGCCGGATTGATACAGGGCTTGATGCTATTGCGTGGGCCCGAAAGGTCTATGAGATGGGGGCCGGAGAAATACTTCTTACCTCAATGGATGCTGACGGTACCAAGAATGGCTTTGATTTGGAACTGACCAATGCGGTATGCAATGTGGTTTCTATACCTGTGATTGCCTCGGGGGGCTGCGGGAGATTGGAGCATTTTTCAGAGGTTTTCCTCCAATCTGGGGCGGATGCGGCTCTGGCCGCTTCCTTGTTCCATTACAGAGAATTGACAGTTGGCCAGGTCAAGGACCATCTACGTGCCTGTGGTATTCCAGTGAGAAAAACAAGGGAGCGATAGAATATGGATTACGATCAGTATTTTAAGAAATCAGAGCTTATCCCTGCTATAGTGCAGGAAGCAGGAACGGGAGAGGTACTGATGTTGGCCTATGTCAATAGAGAAAGCCTTCAGAAGACTTTTGAAACAGGCTATACTTGGTTTTATAGCCGTTCCCGTCAGGAATTATGGAATAAGGGAGCAACTTCCGGGCATCTGCAAAAGATTGTGGAAATCTATGCGGATTGTGATGACGATACCTTTCTTTTTGTGGTAGAACAAACGGGTAATGCTTGTCATACAGGTGCCCACAGCTGCTTTTTCAAAAAACTGAAATAAAGGAGGAAAATCAGATGAACGAGACCCTACAGGGATTATATGAAGTGGTATGCGACCGTAAAAAGAACCCCAGTGAAGGATCCTACACCTGTTATCTTTTTGAAAAAGGAAAGGATAAAATTCTGAAAAAATGTGGGGAAGAATGTGCGGAAACCATTATTGCCGCAAAAAACTGCGACAATGATGAGCTCAAAAATGAAATCTGCGATTTGCTATACCACCTGATCGTATTGATGGTGGAAAGTGCTCTGCCCCTTTCCGATGTGATGGATGTTCTGGAGGAGAGAAGAAAGAAAATTTCTAATCTGAAAGTCATGAAGGTAGTAGATCATAATACTTAATGACAAGCATCATATGTAATGTTATAACGCTTTACAGATGATACTTCTGCATGTGTTCGCTCTTGAAAAAGTATTTTATTCATGCTATAATTGTTTACAATTAAGACGTGGAGATGGTGCCAGCATGCAGGAGCAACATAAAACAAAAATGGTTGTGGGACTTTTAGCGGCTGTGATAGCAGTAGGGGCTACCTTATGCGCGGCTGTTGTCAAGACGCAAAATTATATCGGTGACCTATTAGGGGATATGTCCCTATTTTAAGGGTAATAAAAAGCAGGACACATAGTGTCCTGCTTTTTTTGTTGTAGACCAAGCTGATAATTCTTAGATGAGAGATGATCACAGAATTTCTCCATCTTCAAATTTTTTCTGAAACCAGACATCCTTTACAGTGAAGGTTTTTCCGTTGAGATATGTCAGATGTTCAGCATCGGTAGAAAAATCGAACGTCAGTTGATAGGAATAAAGCGCTTGATAACGAAAGCCGGTATGCTGATTGTCTTTATTCCTTCCATATTTGCTGTCGCCTAAAAGAGGATGGCCGATATGAGCCATATGAGCGCGGATCTGATGGGTACGTCCAGTAATGAGATCGACTTCCAAAAGGGAGAAACGTCCTTTTTCGGAAAGCACTTTATATTTCGTGATCATGGTTCGACGGCCGGTACCAGGGGTATTGAAGACTCTCACTTGGTTTTTACTTTCATCCTTAATCATATAAGCTTTTAGGGTATCAGATTTGCGTTCCATACGTCCATGGACAATGCAAAGATATTTTTTATGCAGCTCCCGGTCCTTGATTTTTTGGTTGAGAACTCGTAGGGACGCTGCATTTTTGGCGGCTATGACAATGCCCCCGGTGTTGCGGTCAATGCGGTTACACAGCGCCGGAGCAAATACATTTTCCTTGCCCGGATTATACTCACCCTGCGCATATAAATAGTGCTGAATTCTGTTAATAAGGGTATCGACCTGCTCCGCATCATCTTCGTGAACCAGTAGGCCGGGCTTTTTGTCCA
>NZ_CBDTOK010000162.1:0-14886 GCF_965361945.1 Zongyangia sp.
GTGTAAAGTTTATTACTTTACATAGATTTTTCGCAAAATTCCGCCATGTCAAAATGACCAATAACTCTATGCTATTTTATGTAAGCAAAAAAACATTTATGTAAAAGCATAAAAAAGAGGATGAGTTCCCCAAAATCGCTCATCCTCTTTTTCTCAAATTGAGTTAATTCAAATATTTACATGATAAACATTTTGATAGAGTTTATTTTTTATTTGATTGAATTTCCCTTTATCCAATTCTTCCGGATACGACATCAAACACAGGGGAATTGGCTTTTCTGTTGCCTGCATAGCTGGTTGTTCATAAGTAAAGGGCAGCAGATGAAAACCCAGCCTTTCATAAAATCCAATTCTCCTTCGGGCAATTTCTGTTTCTGGCGGTTCTACCTCCAGACAAAAAGTTTTTTGTTTGTTTTCCATCAACTCGACGAGCATCTTCTTCCCTAGCCCCTCATTACGATGGCTTGCCTCAACAGCAAAATGCTCGACAAAGACAAAATCTATAAAATCCCACACCGCAATAAATGCGTGGACTTTTTCTTTCTCCTGATAAACAAAGATCTTGTAAAATTCATTGTTCAGCACTTCTTTTTGTCCCTTATAAGTTCTTCTCTCACTTGACGGAAAAGAATCGGCTAAAATTTGATATACTTGCTCAAAATGTTGGGGGTTCAATGGCTCTAACATTTTTATTCTCCTCAAGCAACTTTTTAAAGCGATTTGATAAAACAAAAGGCGGAGCTCATGCTCCGCCTTTCCAGACCATGTATTCTGTTAGATCGAAATCTCATGAGCAATCCGATACAGATCCATATTGAACTTTTTCTTCTGCTCCAGAGCCTCCAAAATATCAAAGTCGACAATTTGGTCATGTTTTAGGGCAATTACGCGGTTACCGATACCGTTGCACAGCAGTTTTTCAATAGCATAATGGCCCATTTGGCTGGCAATCACACGATCTCGTACTGAGGGATTACCACCTCTTTGTACGTGACCCAGAACCAGCGCGCGACCAGTAATTCCAGTGAAGTCTTCCACCTGTTTTGCAATTTCTTCAACCTTGCCATAACCCTCAGCAACGATAATAATAAAGTGGCGTTTACCACGGGTCAAATCCTTCTGGATTCTCTCTAGGCAATCTTTCTGCATATCAAATGGAACCTCTGGGACAACAATCGTAGTTGCTCCACAAGCAATACCTGTATTAAGCGCAATATCTCCACAACGGCGGCCCATTACTTCTACCACCAAGCAACGGTCATGGGACTGAGCTGTATCCCGGCATTTATCAATCATTTCCATTGCCGTATTCATGGCAGTATCGTAACCAATCGTATAATCTGTACATGCAATGTCATTATCGATAGTTCCCGGAATTCCTACACAAGGGATTCCTCTCAGAGAAAGGTCTCTAGCTCCACGGAAAGAACCATCACCACCGATGACAACAACTCCATCAATACCATGGTCAATGCAGGTCTGGGTAGCTTTCTGAAGTCCAGACTCATGGCGAAATTCTTCACAGCGCGCTGTATACAGCATGGTGCCGCCCCGATGGATAATATCAGATACACTGCGTAAACTCATATCAATTAAATCGCCGTTAATAAGTCCATTATAACCACGACGGACACCAACTACATTGAGTCCCTTGGATATACCAGTTCTAACTACTGCCCTAATAGCGGCGTTCATTCCAGGTGCGTCTCCCCCGCTAGTCAAAACGCCAATTGTTTTCACTTGCTTACCCATATAATAACCTCCCCAGATTCACTCGAGAATCCTCTTTTATTCTTTCAAAGCATGATTCATATGGCTTTATTATATACGATAACATCAACTTGTTTCAATATCAAAACTAAACAATTTCTTTTGCAGAACCTACAGATTATTGACTATTGTCCCTTATTTTGACTTTCTCCTTTCCCAGAATCCGACCGAGTTCATCAATCATTACTTGGTTGACATCCACCCACATTGATTTTGGAGCCAGCATCCACCGTTTTTTGTCTTCAAAGTAAACGTAAACAGGAAATGCTCCCTCAAAAATAGTCAGTAGATTTTTAGTCTTCTCAAAAGCTGTACTCTCTTGGGAAGAAACTGCCAAGTAAAGGCCATTTTTCCCTCCCTTTGCTGGTTTTCTTGGCTCTTCACTGTGTTCCCGCATCACCAGCTCTTTGGCGTGATCAGTGATAGTCACCCGATCACAGATAAGCTTCGGATCTTCATCTTCTCTAACCGAGAGACGACACCGGGCACATATCACAGCTCCCTCCTGTAGAAGGCTTTTATATTGGTCAAATACCTGCGGAAATACCAGCATTTCCATGGAGGATGTCATATCTTCCAACATGACAAATGCCATGGTAGCATTATTCCGCGTAATCTTTACCTTTCGGCTTCCCACGGTAGCAATGATATTGACATAACCGCCATCTGCGAATTTCGTATCGTGAATTTCTATCCCCGATTTGATGTCACCAAAGGTAGAGCCTCTGATCTCTTTGAGCAGCCCTGTATAAGCACTAATCGGATGATCCGTAATATAAAGTCCTGTGGTCTCCCGTTCCATCTTCAGCTTTTCGTGCAGTTCTAAATCAGGCACATCCAAAATTTGATACTGGTTTTTAGGTGCTGTGGGACCAGCATCAAACAGGCTGACCTGTCCCTCTACATTTTGGCGGTGCTGCTGATCGATGGCTGCCAACAGTCCATCCGAAGACATGAGCATCTGACGACGATTGAGTCCAAACCCATCCAGAGCCCCACACTTGATCAGGCTTTCCATCGTTCTGCGATTGAGTTCTCTGCCATACATTCGTTCACAGAAATCAGCAAAGCTCTGGAAAAGCCCGTTCTCTTCCCGCTCTTTAATCAGATCCTTGATGAAGCCACGTCCCAGATTCTTAACAGCCACCAAGCCAAAGCGGATGCCTTCTCCTGTTACAGAAAATCCATCCTGGCTGTAATTGACATCGGGTTTGAGAATCTCAATCCCCAGTTTTTTGCATTCGCCAATGTACTCAATGATCTTGGATGTGTTATCTAATACGCTTGTCAGCAACGCCGCCATATATTCTTTGGGGTAATGGCACTTCAAATAGGCCGTCTGATAGGCTACAAATGCATATGCCGCGGCGTGGGACTTATTAAACGCATACGAAGCAAAGGAACTCATCTCGTCAAAAATACTGGTAGCGATTTTCTCGCTGACTCCATTACGGATACAGCCAGGGATGATGATATTGCCATCCTCATCTATATCGCCATAGATAAAGTTCTTCCGCTCTTTCTCCATAATGTCATGCTTTTTCTTGGACATGGCCCGACGTACCAAATCAGCGCGGCCATAGGTAAACCCCGCCAATTGGCGGCAGATCTGCATGACCTGTTCCTGATATACAATACATCCATAAGTAACATTGAGGATTGGTTCCAAAAGGGGATGTTTGTAGGTCACCCGTTCTGGATGATGCCGGTTTTCTATATAGGTCGGGATGGATTCCATAGGTCCCGGCCGGTAAAGAGAAATAACGGCGATCATATCCTCAATAGATTCCGGTCCCAAGTTGACCAATACCTGCCGCATGCCTGCCGATTCAAACTGGAATACCCCTTCCGTCAGGCCTTGAGACAGCATATCATAGACAGCCTTATCATCAATCGGTACGTGCTCCATATCGACTTCTATGCCGCGTGCTTTGAGCATCTTTTCCGCATCGGAAATAACCGTTAAGTTACGAAGACCCAAAAAGTCCATCTTGAGAAGGCCCAGTTCCTCCAAGGTCGTCATGGTAAACTGGGTGACTACCGCCTCATCATTCATTGCGAGGGGAACATAGGAGGATACTGGATCCCGGGTGATCACCACGCCAGCTGCATGGGTAGAAGCATGGCGGGGCATTCCTTCCAACTTGCGAGCCATATCAATCAGCTGGGTAATCTGAGGATCCGAATGATAAGTAGCCATGAAATCAGTAGATTTTTGCAGCGCCATATCCAAGGTAATCCCAAGCTCCATTGGAACCTGCTTTGCTACTGCATCCACTGTTTGATAAGGGATATTCATCGCCCTGCCCACATCTCGAATCGCGCCTCGGGCCGCCATGGTGCCAAAGGTAATGATCTGAGCTACATGATCCGCACCGTATTTGCGCACTACATAATCAATGACCTCTTGACGTCGTTCATAGCAAAAATCGATGTCAAAGTCTGGCATGCTCACCCGCTCGGGATTGAGGAACCGTTCAAACAGAAGTTGATAGCGAACCGGATCGATACCCGTAATACCAATACAATAGGCAGCGATACTTCCGGCACCGGAACCTCGTCCAGGACCTACAGGAATGCCATGTTCTTTGGCGTAGTTGATAAAATCAAAGACGATGAGAAAGTAATCCACATAACCCATCTTCTTAATAATCTCAAGCTCATAATTGAGGCGTTCCACTACTTCCGGAACCGGATGTTCTCCATAGTGACGGCGGAGTCCCTTTCGACAGAGATCTTCAAAATATTCTACATTGTCCCGTCCATCGGGAGCAACAAAGAGGGGCAATTTTGTCACGCCGAACTCAAATTCTACCTCACACCGACTTGCAATTTTTGCCGTGTTGGCAATGGCTTCCTCATGGTCTTGAAACAGTTCCTGCATTTCCTCCCCAGATTTGATATAAAACTCCTGGGTGGGAAACTCTAGCCCGTCTTTGTTATCTACTGTAGTATTGGTCTGAATGCAGATAAGAACATGCTGCATCTGGGCGTCTTCTTTGTTGATATAGTGAGAATCGTTGGTTGCCACAAGGCCCACGCCGACTTCCTTAGCAAGCCGGTAAAGATAGGGCAGAATCCGCTGCTGTTCCTCGATTCCGTGATCCTGCACCTCAATAAAATAGTTATCTGGTCCAAACAGATCCCGGTAGCGAATGGCAGTTTCTTTGGCCTTATCATAGTCACCGGCTACAAGCGCCCTGGGAATCTCTCCCGCCAGACAGGCACTCAGGCAAATAAGCCCTTCACTGTATTTTTGCAAAAGTTCAAAATCCACCCGCGGCTTAAAGTAATAGCCGTCAATAAATGCTTGGGAAACTAGTTGGATGAGGTTTTGATATCCCTGATTATTTTTACAGAGAAGAACTAGGTGATTCGGATTGTTGTCAATTCGATGGACTTTATCAAAACGGGTTCTTGGCGCCACATAGACTTCGCAGCCGATGATAGGCTTTATCCCCTGTTTTTTGCATTCTTTATAAAAATCAATGACCCCGTACATAACACCGTGGTCTGTAATTGCGACTGCCTGCTGTCCCAATTCCTTTACCTTTTGTACCAGCTGTTTAATGCGGCAGGCACCGTCAAGCAGGCTATATTCACTATGGACGTGCAGATGGACAAATTCATCCATTGGTCTTCACCTCCTGGTATTGCTCATTAAACTTTTCCAGACGCCCAACTTATTGCGCTTTGCTTATTTGGTCCCGGATCATGTCTGCTTCTGCCGCAATACGCTGGAATCGGTGGTTCACGCCGGAACGAGATAAGGGTTCCGAAAGTTCCCTTCCCAAGTCCGCAAGAGACATTTCCGGATGATCCAGACGCAGCTGCGCTAGCTCCCGCAGGTTGTCCGGCAATGCCTCCAAACCGCGATGGGAAGCAATCAGCTCAATGTCTTGCACCTGTTTGGCAGCAGCATTCACGGTCTTTTCAATATTAGCCGTCTCGCAGTTGGTCACACGATTTGCTTTATTTCGTAAATCTTTATAAATCTTTACATTCATAAGTTCCAGGGAGGATCGCACAGCTCCCATATAGGTGAGCATATCCTCAATATGTTCGCTTTCTTTATAATAGATCACTCTGGAACCCCGACGTGTCGTCATCTTGGGTGGAGCTAATACCTCTGAAATGAGCTCATATAAATCCTCAGCCAGTTTTAAGTGCTGGGTGACAAATTCTAGGTGGTAGCTTTTGAGCGGATCCGTTAGATTACCGCAGGCAAGATACGCCCCTCGCAGGAAATGAGCAATGTCACCCTCTCCGGAAAAATTCTCTTTTTTAATCCGGAGGCTGATCTCATCACTCCGATGATAGAAAAGTCCCCGCAGCTCTTCGCAGTCCTTTTTGTTTTGAAGCGTTACGGTAAAAATACCATCCTTACGCTTTTGAGGGGATACGCTCATCTGTGTGGGAAGGCCGGAAATGTCAGCGATACACTGGGCATACAGCTTTGCCACCTGTTCATTTTCTGTAGAAAGGGCAATTTGTTGATTTGAAAAAGACTTCCCAAAAAGAAGCATTCCATAAGCCATGGCATGCCGGGCTTCTGGCGCCTGTATCTCTTCTTCAGTTAGTTCACATTTTAGATCAGAAGAGAAAGACATAACCTTCCCTCCTTCCATAAATTTTGCCTAAACTAGGATTCACCTCCATATGGAGGTGAATCCTAGTTTTATTTCTGAATATCTCGGTGATTAATGTTGACCCGTACCCCATTTTCTGACAGGTGCTGAGCAATAATTTCAGCAAAGGTGACGGATCGGTGTTTCCCTCCGGTACATCCAACGGCGACCACTAGCTGGCTTTTTCCTTCATGGATATACTGGGGAAGCAGAAAATCGATGAGATCCAGCAACTTATCTTTGAGCAACTGGCTCTGTTCAAATTCCATAACGTAATCTCTGACCTCTTGATCCAGACCCGTCTTATGACGCAGATTGTCTATGTAAAATGGATTAGGCAGACATCTGACATCAAAAACCAAATCTGCCTCTAGTGGCAATCCATACTTAAAGCCAAAGGATACGGAATTAACGAGAATGCTCCCAGAAATATTTCCTAGGAAAATATTTACAATTTGTTCCTTTAGCTGTGCCGCAGATAGATGGGAGGTATCGATTGTATAGGTAGCCATAGCGCGGATTGGTTTTAGAAGCTCTCTTTCAACCAAAATAGCCTGTTCAATCTCACCCTTTACCGTATCCAAAAGAGGGTGTTTTCTCCGTGTCTCTTTAAATCGACGGATCAAGACATCATCATTACAGTCTAAGAAGAGAACTTCAAAGGCAATGTCGTTCTTTTTGAGTTCATCCATGCTGTCAAATAGGTCGTGAAAGAGAGCTCCTCCTCTGGCGTCCACCACCACAGCCACCTTATCAATCTGCCCCTTTGATTGGATGCAGAATTCTGCTATCTTGATGATGAGCTTGGGCGGAATGTTGTCAACGCAGTAGAAGCCTATATCCTCCAGTGCATTGATGGCTCTGGATTTCCCGGCACCTGAAAGTCCGGTTACGATGACAAAATCCACGATGCTCACTCCTTTACAACATTTTTACTTCGCAAGAAAGCTCGTATCCTGTCTGTTCCTTGACCACTTTTTGTATATATGCAATGAGTTGCACGACGTCATCACAGGTGGCGTTATCATAGTTGATCACAAAACCAGCGTGTTTTTCACTGACCATAGCGCCGCCAATTCGGTATCCCTTCAAGCCGCATTGGTCGATGAGCGCCGAAGCATAATTCCCAGCCGGACGCTTAAAAGTACTGCCTGCACTTGGATACTCTAGCGGCTGTTTTTCCTTGCGACGCCGCATATAGTCGTCCATACGGCTGCGAATTTCCTCCTGATTGCTAGGAGTCAATGCAAAACAAGCGGAAATAATACAGTCTTCCCCTTCCGCATAGATGCTGTGCCGGTAAGATAGGGCCAGTTGGTCTTTTAAAAGTGTATGCTTCTCTCCCGCCTGGTCCAAATGACAGGCACGGACAATAACGTCTTTGATCTCTCCACCATAAGCGCCTGCATTCATATATACCGCGCCTCCCACACTACCTGGAATGCCATAGGCAAATTCCAGGCCAGAAAGGCTATGTTCGAGGGCAAAGTTACACAGCCTCATCAGCGTTACCCCCGCATCGCACTCCACAAGGCCGTTTTCCAGCAATCTGATCTCACCATATTGATTGTCAAGACAGATCACGGCACCAGCAAATCCTCGATCGCTTACAAGCAGATTTGATCCCTTGCCAATGATCACCCGCGGAGTTTGTGTCTCCCTGCATAACCGCAATATCTGGGCTAAAGCAGCGGTGTTATGAGGTTTTATCAGTACATCTGCAGGGCCTCCAATGTGGAAGGTAGTAAAGCGAGATAAAGGGGCCGCCGGAATGGCATCGCACTTCATTCCCGACAGGGCACGAAGGAAAAATGTATCGACCATGAAAACCTCCATGAATTGATTTGTGGCGGAAACTTGCCGCCACTTATGTATATTACTGGAGGCGGCCTAAAAATGCAGCACCGATAATTCCAGCATCATTGCCCAGGGTAGCAGTGACAATTTTCACCCTTTTCTTGGATGTTCTGCAATAATCCTCCGCCTTCACAAGCTCTCTCAGAGGGGCCAGCAATGTCTCCCCTTCTTTGGAGATGCCACCACCAATACAAATAACCTCAGGCTGGAAAATATTCACAATGCTGGCCAATCCATATGCCATATAGGCAATATATTCATCAACACATTCTCTTCCCGCTTGGTCGCCTTTTCTCATGGCGTCAAAAGCAGTACGTCCGCTGACTTTATCCAGATTTCCTCCGCAAAGCTCCCACATCACCGAATCTTTATATTTTTCCATATATTCCTTGGTCGTGGTAATCAGCCCTGTGGCGGAGCAATAGGTCTCAAAACACCCTTTTCTTCCACAAGTGCACTGCCTACCGTCTTTGACGATTGCCATGTGCCCTAATTCGGCACCTCCATGGTTGAAGCCAGCATAAATCTTGCCGTTGATGATAACGCCTCCGCCTACGCCGGTTCCCAAGGTGATAACGATAACATCCTCTTTCCCCTTTGCTCCTCCTGCCAAAGCCTCGCCATAGGCTGCTGCATTGGCATCATTTTCAATGTAAACAGGCTTTCCCAGCTTCTCACTAAGATAAGGGCCCATAGGTACATTGTGGAAAAAAAGGTTATTGGCATAAATAAGATAGCCAGTCTCAACATCAACTGTTCCCGGGGTGTCAACACCCACCCATTCAATGTCCTCCAGAGTAAGACCGGCATCCTCTACTGCCATGCGGGTAGCTTTAACCATGTCGTCAAACACTTCTTCCGCCGGACGGGGGACATTTGTTTTTAGTTTTGCCCTACCAACAATTTGGTAATCCTCATTTACAACGCCAACAGCAATATTGGTTCCGCCAAGATCAATGCCCACATAATACTTCATAAGAAAACTCCTTTCTACCTGATCTGAAGCTATTAGGATGTTCTTTTTACTTCGCTGGTGACAGATCTCTTTTTACCTTTTTCTGTACCGTTTCAAAGAAACGGTCATAATCCGCATTGAGGATCAGTTCCCGCGGGAAATCAATTTCCTCGAGCATCGCCGTCGCTCTCTCGACAGCGCCAATTTCATAGCAGAAATGGGCATCGGAATTAACAATCACCGGGACCTGATATTTTGCGCACAGCTTCGCAATCTCCGCACAATTTTTCGGTGACCCCGGACGGGTCCCCGGCTGAAAGGAATGGGCATTGATCTCCACAATCTTTCCGTATTCCTTAAATGCTTTGATGCATCTTTCATAGTCATAGCGGAATTTAGGATTGCCACTGTGTCCTATGACGTCCACATCCGGGTTTTTTGCGATTTCCAACCACAGATGGGTCTGTGCCTGCTCGTCCTTTGGCGGAATAACAGGACTGTGGCAGGATGCTACCACCCAGTCAAGCCCTTCCAGCATCTTCTGAGAAATATCCAAATTCCCATCAAAATCAAGTATATTGGTCTCTACGCCTTTGAGCACCAAAACACCATCTACATAATCGGGTACCGACCAGATGTTATTAAAATGCCATAAATGGGCTCCGTCCGGAATAGCGGGAGCATGGTCTGTGGACGCAATCGCCCTGATTCCCTTCTCCTTCGCCACCCTGATATTTTCCATAATTGTGGAAAATGCATGGGTAGAAGCGACTGTGTGTGTATGTGTATCTGCATAAATCTGAATCAAAACTGATGACAACTCCTCTAAATATGTTTTTCATTCTAGAATTAATAAGCGTTCCAATCGACGGAGCTGTCTTCTTCCGGCTCTGCCATACCCAGCTTCTGAAGCAGTTCTGAAGCTGCATTGTATCCCATCTTTTTCTGACGGTTGTTCATGGCCGCTACCTCAATAATGATGGCCAGATTTCGTCCCGGTTTCACGGGAATGGTCAGTGACGGAACCTTAATGCCCAAAATGGAGGTGTACTCATTATCCATACCCATTCTATCGTAAACCTTATTTTGATCCCACAGCTCCAATTGGATGACCATGTCAATTTTTTCTGTGACCTTAATGGAACCCATACCAAAAATACGGCGAGCATTAATAATGCCAATACCCCGCAGTTCTACAAAGTGCCGGATATTTTCGGGTGCTGTTCCCACCAATGTCTTGTTGGAAACTCTCCGGATTTCTACCGCGTCATCGGCAATGAGCCGGTGACCCCGCTTGACAAGCTCAATGGCTGTTTCACTTTTTCCAACGCCGCTTTCTCCCAAGAGCAGTATTCCTTCGCCGTACACCTCCACCAGCACACCGTGACGGGTAATACGGGGGGCCAGCTCTACATTAAGAGTAGATACCAAACTTGATTGGAAGGTCGATGTAGAATCGGTGGTTTCCAGTAATGGGACCTCATACTTTTGGGCTGCTGCTATCATCTGCGGAAAAATATCCAGGCCCCGGGTAACAATGACTGCTGGCGGATGGTGAGAGAAAAAAGCATCCAACGACTGTTCGATTTTTTCTTCAGAGCCTAGTGTTTTCAAAAAGCTGTATTCCGCACGTCCGATGATCTGGATGCGTTTTGGATCAAAATAATCAAAAAAACCAGCAAAATGCAGTCCAGGGCGGTTGACATCGGCGCTTGCAATTAAAACTTTAGAAGCTTCGCAGGGCATATATACCTGCTCTAAGTTAAATTCTTTGATAATCTTTGCGAGACTAACCGTAAAAACAGCGCTCATAGTTCTCCTCCTGCAACATCTATTTGTTTTCCACTTCCCGCGCGTACCCTTTTGCCGAGAGCTATAAAACCACGGGCATACGAATCTAGCTTTATTATAACCTAGAAGAAAAAGCCTTTCAATTGTTTTTTTGACCATCAGCTTCTTAACACATTCTTACATTTTGCCGATTTGGGCTGGTTCGGGTTTTCCCGGCCAATTTTGTGTGATATAATATTATTAAAACTAAAATCTCTGGAAAATGAATGCCATGATTCCCCGTTGTCTCAATCACTATGGCGGAATGGAGTATTTTTATGAGAGTTGCTTTGTTTGCTGAAACTTATTTGCCGTTTATTAACGGCGTCGTTACCCATGTAAAGTCTCTGAAGGACGGGTTGGAGCGCCTAGGGCATGAGGTCCTTGTCGTCACAGCTGACCCCAATGTCCGGCACCACGAACTCAAAGATGGCGTATTACGTTGTCCTGCTCATCGCTCAAAGCGGTTATATGGATTTGGTATTGCTACGCCGTTGAGTGCTACCCGCCTGAAATACGTCCAAAACTTTAACCCTGATATCATCCACATCCATCAAGAATTTGGTATTGGTCTTTCTGGAGCCATGATTGCCCGAAAGCTTCATAAGCCTTTGGTCTATACTCTGCACACTATGTACGACGAATATATCTATTATGTGGCTCCGAAGCCCCTCATTAAAACTGTCAAAAAGCTTTCTCATCGCTATACCCGTTTTTTGGCGGATCGCGCGTCTGCCCTCACCGGTCCTTCTAAGAAATGTGAGGAATACTTCCGGGAAGTCGGCGTCACCAAAGACGTTAACGTCATTCCAAACCCTGTGGAACTGGATCTTTTCAGTCCAGATAAAATTGACGCGGAAAGCAAGCAAGCCTTCCGTCGGAAATATAATATTGATGACGATGTGATGATCGCCTGTTTTGTTGGTCGTTTGGGACGTGAAAAAAGCTGCGACGTACTTTTGGATTATTGGGCCCAATCCGTACATCCTGAGGATAGAATGCATCTGATTATCATCGGTGATGGGCCTTGCCGGGAGGAGTTGGAAGAACAGTCCAAAAAGCTCGGTATCTCAGATATGGTCACATTTACCGGTAAAGTGCTGCACGAAGAACTCCCTCCCTATCTTGCTTCTTGCGATGTTTATGTGACCGCTTCTTTGTCCGATACCAATTCCATTTCCATGCTGGAAGGGATGGCAACCGGCCTTCCCGTCCTGCAACGCAACGACCCGCTTAATGCGGATCAAGTTCGCAACGGTATCAATGGATATGTATTTAATGATGCCCAAGAAATGGGGGATTTTCTTCGTCAGATCAAGGCAACAACACCGGAAGAATTGGATATCCTAAAGAAATCTGTCATCGCCTCTGTAAAAAGTAGCGGTGCTGAAGATTTGGCAAATTATGTCCTCACTGTTTACCATAAATTATACGATCAAAAACCACAACAATAACTATTGACAATTTGACACAAACCTTATATAATGTGACAGTTTGCGGATAAAACAATGAGATCACAAGGAGGATGTGTCATGTATACCGAATCCAATAGTTCTGTCAGCCCTCTTATCCACACGGCCAAGGATTATGATGTCGCCATTATTGGCGGTGGAATCGGAGGGATTATGACCGCTTATGAGCTGGTGGAAAACAATCCTTCCCTTCGAATATGCATTATTGAAAAGGGGCATAGCATAGAGAAGCGCACCTGTCCCATTGTAACCAAAAAGGTGGAAAAATGCATCAATTGCTCTTCCTGTGCCATCATGGAGGGCATGGCGGGCGCCGGTGCCTTTTCTGATGGAAAATATGTGATTTCCACCGAATATGGCGGATGGCTTACTGAGTTTCTCCCTCCCGAAACCGTTCTTGGATATATTGAAAAGGCTGATGCCATTCTTGTCTCTTTTGGCGCTACCACCGAACGCTTTCTGCCCAATGATGAGCTCAAAAAGCTCTGTCTTCAATTCGACCTGCATATGAGCCAAGCCCAGTTAAAACATTTGGGTACAGACGCTAATTTTGACACCATGAAAAAGCTGATTGGCTCTCTTGACGGCAAATGCGATATTATTACTGATACAGAAGTAGTAGATGTTGACAAGGAAAAACATCTACTCACCTTACAAGGACGTGGGGATAAACGTACAATTGCCGCAGCGCAAATCGTTTTCGCTGTGGGCCGAGCTGGTAGCCGTTTTTTTGCCGCGTGGTGCAAGAAAAATGGTATTCCTCTGCAGAACAATCAGGTGGATATCGGCGTGCGGGTAGAACTGCCCTACCTGATTTGGGAGGATTTTTCGAAAAAAATATACGAGCCCAAAATTTGGTACCGTTCCAAAGTATATGGTGACACTACCCGTATGTTCTGTTTTAATGAACGCGGCAATGTGGTCACCGAGAATACCAGCGGTGTCCTCACTGTCAATGGGCACTCCTATCGGGATCAAGCACGTAAAACAGAAAATTCCAACTTTGCGTTACTCTCTACCATTAAGTTTACGGAACCTTTTAAAGAACCAATCGAATATGCACGTCATGTAGCCAGCCTTGCCAATCTCATTAGTGGGGGCAGTGTATTGGTCCAGAGGCTCGGTGACCTGGAAAATGGAAGGCGTACCGACGAAAGTAGGCTACGTAAATCTACAACTCGTCCCACTCTCAATGCTGTTCCGGGAGATTTGAGTCTCTGCCTTCCCAAACGGCAGCTGGACAATATCATCGAAACACTTCATGCGCTGGATCATGTATCTCCTGGTACTGCCAATTATGACACCCTGCTCTATGGTATCGAATGCAAATATTATTCTGCCCGGCCAGATGCCACCAATTTTGAAATCAAGGGATGTCAAGGAATTTATGCCATTGGCGATGGCGCCGGTTTTACCCGTTCCCTTTCTCAAGCAGCTGCTAACGGGCTGTGCGTGGCAGACTATATTCTATCTAAATAAGCAATTATATCTAAACTGGAAGCGGGATGCTATGATATCCCGCTTCCAGCCCGTTTATGTAAAAAGTTCTCTGGCAGTAAATGTTTAAACTGACAGAGAACTTTTTGTATTCGTATCTCAAATATATAGTGTTTTTATTTATCTTTATCATTTTCTCTTGCATCCATCACATTTCGGATATCGACATACCGACCACGTCGTAAAGCCAAAATGATCATAACCGCATCAATGAGAATATCCAAAATGGTGCCGATAAGTACATATTCCCAAAATCCTATATGCATTGCGGAAAAGATAGAGACCACTATTAAGTTAAATATGATCTGCAAAGCATCCAATCCATAGTAGACCGCCAGATCCCCATTGCGCAATACATTTCGGATGCGTTTTACAATCATGAAGATACCAGCTGCAATAATGATACCGGAAGCAATTAGCACCATCATTGGAAGATGCCTGGCTCCGAAAGTAAGCACTACAGCCATCGCCAATGCCTTTGCAGCTGTCTTTACAATCATGAGGATATATAGAATCTTTTTTATCATCGAAATTCCTCTCTTTTCCAATTATTTCTCAGTTGGGAGGGAAATATGACACAACCGTTAAATAACTTCTCAACGTCCATCTAGCATCGGTAGCGCGAATGTCCACTGATGATAAAATCAATAAGTTCAGCACCATGCTATATGATCTGAAGTATATTTAGATATACAAAATATTAGTTTTTTACAAAACTTTGGTATTCCTAGGTAAACCTAAGTATATCACATTTCATGAAAAAAGGAAATATCTGCAATAGTGGTATCTGAGTCAAGACCACCCCTAAGAGGGGTGGCTTGAAGCGCGGCCTAGAAGGCCGAAAAACCAAGCCAGCGCCTAAATGACGCTGGCTTGA
>NZ_CBDTOK010000163.1:0-3946 GCF_965361945.1 Zongyangia sp.
ACAGTGGGAATTAGAGTGAAAAACCGATCTCCTTCAGCAGCAGATCAACGATCTTCAAGCAAGACTCTCCGCCTTGGAAAACCAAACCGCATAATGTATCTTCTCTTGCGCCCGTTTTCTTTTGCCTGCTGCGGGCGCTTTTGTTTTGTGCTTTCCATCTTTTTTCGCCTCCTTTCTGGAGGCTTTGATTTTCTGATTTCAAACCGGTATTGCACCAGGATGCGGAATAGCCCCGTTTTGTGTCTTGTCTTCATTACAGGAGTAATCCTTATCAATATGCCGTTCTTGTAACTCTAATACAAGAGCGGCTATTTCTTTGGGATTACCTTCGATGATGATTTCCATCCTTCCTCCCTCCTTCTGTGTAATGATTGGTTGTTGCGCTTAAATGAACCATGATATAATCTGCCTTGAGGTGATAGTGATGGATAAAACAAGTAAACAGATCATGAAATACTTATCTTCAAAAGGGAAAGGAAGTGAATATATCTGCCGATTCGATGAAGAATTTGAAAATCTATCCACGTCCCTGCGTGTTCCGCTTGAAGATTTGCGTGCCTCGGTCAGATGGATGGAATCCAACGGGATTCTTGAATACCAGCGATACGGCAGCGGGAAAGCATCTGGCTTTCACCTTTCCCATGTGGGAGTAAACTGGAAATATTTCAGAAAAAAAGAAATCATAAAATATGTTGAAGAAAAATGGATTGATTTCTTTTCCCTGCTGGCTTCCGTTGCCGCCTTGGTTATCTCCATAATAGCGCTAGTATCGACAAGATAAGGCTGATGACTACGCATGTCAGGGTAATACATTGCACAACACGGGAGGCGGTTCTTCTTTCTAATTGTCGAAGTTCCATCCATACTTTGTACCAGCTCGGTATCTCCACGCCGTCGATCGTGATTGTGCTAGGCTGTTCGGTATTCATAATTTTCATTGTATCTGGGTGAGATAATATTTTACGGTTCATCCTTCCTCCCTCCTTTCTTGATTGGCGATGAGATGAAAGTCACTGGCTCGCTGTATCTTTTAACCCAATCAGTTAACGCATCATCTCATCCAGGGTCTTTCCAAAATAGTCTGCTACTTTATGCGCGTGCTCAAGAAGCGGCATTTTCCCCTCTTTCCAGTTTTTAACCGTAGTGGCATGTACATCTAGGTCTTTGGCTAATCTGTAGTTCGTAACACCTGCTTCTTTTTGCAGTTTTTCTAAATTTTTAGAAAATGACAAAATTGCACCTCCGATCTGTTGACAAAATTAGACTGCTATGATAGTCTATTTTTATAGAATAATAGATCAAAAGTAATCGTTTGGTCCGGTATTTTAAGACCGAAATGATTTGTTGTTGATCTTGTTGCACGATCTAGTATAGTCTATTTTATTCTATTAGTCAAGAATTATTAGATTAAATTAGATCAAAAATAGAGGGCGGTTTTTTATGAATTTTTCACAAATATTAAAAAAGTTAATGGAGCAAAGAACCCTTACCAATTATCAATTGGCCAAGGATTTAGACATACACCCTACGACAGTAGCAAATTGGCTAAACGGAAAAGTACCAAGAAAGAAAACCCTTTCGGTTTTGGCCGCATATTTTGACGTCTCTGTAGACCACCTCCTTGGCAACGAACAAGAAAAAAAGCCCGTCACTTCGGAAAGCGACGAGCTTCAGGATGAGTTTATCGCCTATTATGGCGAGGTCAAGCCATATCTGGACGACCGAGATATCAATGACTTAAAAATCTTTATGAAGGCAAAAGCTGATTATAAGAGGAAGAAGCAAAATGACGAAGGCGGAAAAGATTAGACAAGAGCTGGTCGATAGCGGTGCTACCATTCTTGATTGCCCTAATTTAAACTGCAAATCCATTGTCTCACCAGATGGGTTTATAGGTACTGGGAAGATAAATAGCCAAGCTGAGGAACATTCTGTGCTTGCTCATGACAAGTGGCATTTAAAATTAGGGGCGTTCTACACCATTGCGTCTCCTTTCGTTCTCCGAGAACAGATGGAATACAAAGTTAAAAAGCGTGCTCTTATGGAAATTGTCCCATTAAAGCAGTTGAAGGAATTGCTTTTAGCGGATATCTGTCTGGCAGAAATTGCAGAAATTTTAGAGGTCACAGAGAATGATATTCTGCAAGCTTACCTGCTTTATCGAGATTTAGGTCTGATGGGATCATAGGGGGATCAATTAAAGTGGATACATATACAAAAATAATGGGCGTAACAAAACAAAATGAAAATGGCCAGAATATTCAAGAGATTTTAAGCGAGTTATCTCCTTATACCACGCTTAGCTTTCAGCGGGAGCCCAACAATCCTTACGATCAAAACGCAATAAAAATTTACGCAGACGGAGTCCATATTGGATATATCTCTGCCGAATTAGCGGAAAAAATCGCCCCCCAACTAGACAGCGGCGATCAAGAATTGTTTGGGGAGATTGAAGAAGTCACTGGAGGCGGAGAAAAGTCCTTTGGGTGCAACATTCATATTTATACGGACGCGCCCCAGGTTCCGCTTATTTTAGATCGAAATGTTGTCGCTACCTTGAATAACGATGCTTTTAAACTCTATTCAACAAATGTTTTGAATTACGCCAAAACATTACAGCCTGGGTGTTCCGCTGAAATTTTTCATAAAGTCAAAGATGCTGTTGATGTCATCAACGCGGAAGCAGCAAAACGGAATACGCCGCCTGTGATGAAGAAGAAACAAACATTTAAAGTGTCCTTAGTTCTTGCATTTATTTTCTTTCTTCTTGCTGCTGTTTTCCTGCTTATTGAAAAAAATCTTGAAGCTGCAGAAGGAGCATGCGTGTGCGGAATAATGTGCATTATATATTGGATAATTACGAGCAAGTACTTGGTTAAAAGGAAGCAAACACACAAAAAGGTTATTCCTTCTAATAGTATCAACAAGGGTTCTCAATCTACCTCACCTCAGATATATGTATTTGTTTCTCCTACAGGGAAAAAATACCACAAAGACCCGGGATGTGCTGGTGCAAAACATTGTGTCCGCATGAGCCTTGGTGAAGCTAAGGCTAAAGGATACACCGAGTGTAAAAGGTGCCAGTATAAATAAAAAACCGCCCCAGTGCTGGAACACTGAGACGGCTTTAAGGATAGGGAGTATAGGTTGGTTCTCCTATCAAAATATATTATATTAGAAATACCGGCAAAATTCAACACAATCTTTCCATTTTATGTAGTATTATCCTCGCTGTGTCGGTAGGGGGAGGATTTTTTATGAAGTGTAGTGTGTGTGGATTCGAGCACAACGAAGAGCGCTGTCCAAATTGCGGCTATGTCTCGTTTTCTCCGTCCTTTGATAACGGACCGGTACAGACTGCGGTCAAAGCTCCTGTGATGGCAAAGAAGAAAAAGAGAAGCGTTTGTCTTCTGATTTCCGCCATTCTCGGCATTGCCTACGCCATCTATCTCGTTGTATATTTTACCGGGATTAATGTCGCTACCACAGGGTCTATTGAAGCTATTAGTTCAGGCTTAGCCACTGCCATGGTGATGCCCCATATGGTGTGTGTTGGTGTCGCCGCTATCTTTAATATTCTTGGCTGGGCGCTCAATAACAGAGCTTTTGCCTTGGTAGGCGGCATCCTCTATGCTGTTTCTATGGTCTTCATGTTCATCTATGCATTCTTTGTCATTGTGCAGATGATCCTATCGTTTGTAGGCTTTGCCAATCTTAAAAAGATTAACGCAATCAATCATCAATAAAAAATCCCGCCCGGTGCGCCAACACCAGACGGGACATAGGAAGCTTACCCAAAGAGGATAAGACAGCCTGAACACCTGTATTATACCTCATTTGGGTGGGCTTTGTAAAGTGCGCTCAAAGGAGGTTTTTTCATGCGCAGAGTTAACACCGCAAGGTGGATCGAGTCAAAGAAAATGTGGAGAATCGACGTCCAAAAGGA
>NZ_CBDTOK010000164.1:0-6664 GCF_965361945.1 Zongyangia sp.
AGGAGAACATCGACCGGGACATCCAGCGGCTGCGGGATCATCTCAGCTTTGCGAGCTTTGACCGGTTCCTGCCGCTGGCCTATGGACAGGGGGCCACCCTGTTGGACTACCTGCCCGAGGGCTTTCTCTTTGTCTCGGATTATATCAAACTGCGGGAGACCCAGAAGAATTTTTCCTGGCAGATGGAGGAGGACCTGAAAACCCTCTTTGAGGAAGGCGTCCTCTGCCGAGGATTGGAGCGCTTTTATCTGGAGCGGGGAGAGCTGATGCAGGCTTTGGCCTCCCGGCGCACCGTGGTGCTGGAGACCTTTGCCCGGGCCCTGCCGGAGCTCCCGGTGAAAACCTTGGTGAACTTTGACGCCATCCAGCTTTCGGGCTGGAGCGGCGAAATTAAATATCTCACCGATGACCTGAAAAGCTTTTTGGAGCGCAGATACTGCGTGGCTGTTTTGGCGGGAACCCGCCGGGCGGCCCAGGCCCTTGTCTCGGATCTGCGGAAAGAAAATATCCCCGCCGAGTTTGCCGAGGATGTGAAGTCCATCGTCTTCGGCCGGGTCTTTGTGCTGGAGGGCGGCCTTTCCGGCGGATTTGACCTGCCGGGCATCCGGTTCGCCCTCATCACCCAGGCGGCCGCCCGGAGGCTGGGGGAACCCAAGCGGAAGCGCCGGGCCAAGGCGCCGGGGGATAAGATCAGCTCCCTGGCCGATCTGACCCCAGGGGATTACGTGGTCCACATCTCCCACGGCATCGGCGTCTTTGAGGGAATCCATAAGATGGATATCCACGGGGTGGTCAAGGACTATATTAAAATCCGTTACGCTGGGGCCGACACCCTTTATGTGCCGGTGACCCAGCTGGATCTGGTGAATAAATACATTGGCCCCCGTGAAAACGGCAATATCCGGCTCAACAAGCTCAACTCCACCGAATGGCAGAAGACCCGCAGCCGGGTCAAAAAGGCGGTGGACGACATGGCGGATGAGCTGATCAAGCTCTATGCCCAGCGGATGCAGGTCAAGGGCTACGCCTTCTCCCCTGACAGCGAGTGGCAGCGGGAGTTTGAGGAGCACTTCCCCTATGAGGAAACCGACGACCAGCTCCGGTGCATTTCGGAGATCAAAGGGGATATGCAGTCCACCGTTCCCATGGACCGGCTGCTCTGCGGGGATGTGGGCTTTGGGAAAACCGAGGTGGCCCTGCGGGGCGCCTTCAAATGCGTCCTGGACGGCAAGCAGTGCGCCATTCTGGTGCCCACCACCATCCTGGCCTGGCAGCACTACAACACCATCCTGACCCGGATGGAGGGCTTTCCCGTCCATGTGGAGATCCTCTCCCGGTTTAAAACTCCCAAACAGCAGCAGGAGATTGTCAGAAAAATAGGCCGGGGCGAGGTGGACATTGTGGTGGGCACCCACCGCCTGATCCAAAAGGACGTCCGGTTTAAGGACCTGGGACTTGTCATCATCGACGAGGAGCAGCGCTTTGGGGTGGCCCACAAGGAGCGGTTTAAGGAGCTTCGCTCCACGGTGGATGTGCTGACCCTTTCGGCCACCCCCATCCCCCGGACCCTGTCCATGGCCATGTCGGGGATCCGGGACATGTCGGTCATCGAGGAGGCCCCCTCCGACCGGCATCCCGTGCAGACCTATGTGCTGGAATACAACCGAGGGGTCATTGGCGACGCCATCAAGCGGGAGCTGCGGCGGGGCGGCCAGGTGTTCTACCTCCACAACCGGGTGGAGACCATTGACCGGTGCGCTTCCAAGATTCAGGAAATGGTGCCCGACGCCCGGATCATGGTAGCCCACGGCAAGATGGGGGAGGAGGAGCTTTCCTCCATCTGGCAGGGTTTATTGGACCATGAAATCGACATCTTAGTCTGCACCACCATCATCGAAACCGGCGTGGATGTGCCAAACTGCAACACCCTCATCATTGAGGACGCGGACCGGATGGGCCTTTCCCAGCTCTACCAGCTCCGGGGCCGGGTAGGCAGGTCCAGCCGCCGGGCTTTCGCCTACTTCACCTTTCAAAAAGGCAAGGTCCTCACCGATGTGGCGGCCAAACGGCTGGCCGCCATCCGGGAATTTACCTCCTTTGGCTCAGGGTTCCGGATCGCCATGCGGGATCTGGAGATCCGTGGCGCCGGCAATATCCTGGGCGCCCAGCAGCACGGCCATATGGAGGCCGTAGGCTATGAGATGTACCTGAAGCTGCTCTCCGACGCCGTGGCGGAAAAGCGGGGAGAAATTCCCGAAAACCCGGTGGAGGAATGCCTCATCGACATCCGCATCGAGGCCCACATCCCGCCCCGGTATATCGAAAACCAGGCCCAGCGCATCGAGGTTTACCGGAAAATCGCCGGCATCCGCACCTATGAGGACAGCCTGGATGTAATGGATGAGCTCATCGACCGGTTCGGCGAGCCGCCGGCCTCGGTGAAGGGGCTCATTGACGTCAGCTTGATGCGCAACACCGCCTCCCGGATGGGAATTACCGAAATCACCCAGAAGAATAATGAGATCGTTTTCTCCCTCTCCCGGGTGGATATGAAGATGATCGGCTCCCTGGTATCCCAAATGCGGGGCCGGGTGCTTCTCTCCGCCGGGCAGAAGCCCTATCTGACGGTAAAAATCGCCGATCAGCAGACGCCGTTGGAGGCTATGCGGCAGATTCTTTCCGCCATGGATATGGCGGACGCCCCCACCGAATCATAAAAACAGGGCCCGGATGCCTCCGGGCCCTGTTTGTTTTTTCATTTCAGCAGCAAAAAACAAGGAAAATTCATGTTTTTTTGTGGACTTTTTGACAGAAGGCGTGTATAATTTTATTCTATCAGCGGCATTTTCCAGATGTTTGGGGAAAATACCGTTAGGTGCGAAAGAATGTAGTGAAACTGGGAGGAAATCAAATGAAACTCGCGAAGAAAATCCTTGCCGCGGTCTTGGCGTCCTGTATGGCCATACTGACCTTCGCTGGATGCGGCAGTCAAGATACCAGCTGGATCGCCACCGACAAAGATGGGGACGCCATCCCGGTGGGCGTCTATCTCTACCATCGTCTGGAGGCTTATACCGAGGCGCTGGACCTGGTGGAGGATAAAGCTGGCGAGGTATGGGATCAGGAGATCGAGGGCAAGACCGGCTATGAATGGGTGCACGATAAAGCCCTCCAGGCTGTGAAAAACTATGCGGCAGTGGAAGAAAAATTCGAAGAGCTGGGCTATACCCTGGCAGAAGAGCAGGAGGCCTACGCCGAGAACCAGGCGACCCAGCGGTATAACTATTACAGCGGCCTGTATGAGGCCAATGGCATCAGTTCTGATTCCGTCGTCGCCATCTATATGAACCAGATGAAGAGCAGCGTTATCTTCCAGAACACCTATGCCCCGGGTGGCACCCAGGGCCTTTCTGTGGACGAACTGAAACAGGAACTGGAAGAAAACTA
Organism: Zongyangia sp.; assembly: GCF_965361945.1. Taxonomy (NCBI): domain Bacteria; kingdom Bacillati; phylum Bacillota; class Clostridia; order Eubacteriales; family Oscillospiraceae; genus Zongyangia; species Zongyangia sp. The sequence goes on from NZ_CBDTOK010000164.1 coordinate 3,448, forward strand.
TCTGAGATTTAAGACCATCATGCTGCCCAGAACCAATTCGGATGGCGTGCTGCTGTCCGATGAAGAGCTGGCCGCAGCAGAGGAAGAACAGGCGGACTATCTCAAACGCGCCCAGGATGGCGAGGACTTTGACCAGCTGATCACCGAATCCGAGGATAACTATATTAAGGAGCTCATGGGCGATGAGAGTTACGAGCCCACCGCCTCCGATTATGGACATGACCACGCGGAGGAGAATGCCCATATCAACGTTCTGCGCAAGGACAGCACCGACGTTTCGGCGGAACTGCTGGACGCTGTGGCTGCCGTAGACGAAGGGGAGTTTGGTACTGTGGAAGACATAGATTACTACTATGTGTTCCAGCGCCTGGACATCACCGAGGATGAGGACGCCGTCGTGGAGGCGCTGGAGGCCCAGCTCACCAGCGACCTGAAAGCCGACGACTTTGACAAAGAGATCGAGGATTGGGGCAACAATGTCCAGCTCACCTTAAATGATAAAGCGGTGGATTACTATCAGAAGAGAAAATTTAAAGAGGCTAGCTTCTAAAGGGAATGTCTAAATCTTTAACCCGGGCTCATGAAAATCATGGGTTCGGGTTTGTTTTTTGTTGAAAATCCCCTCCTTCTGCCCTTTTTTCTTTTTTCACGGAATGCAACAAAAAAATCTGTGGGCCACACTATAATATAAAAGGGAATGGATAAAGGAGGGGTACGAATGAAAAAACTTAGCGTTATAGCCTTACTGCTGATCCTGCTGTTGACCGGATGCCATGAGCCGGCGCCTGCTGCCGAATCCAATCCACCCGAAATTTCCACCACCCCCCTGCGGATAGAAAAGGGACTTACCCCTCAGACCCTTTACAATACATTGGTGGGGCGCCTGGGCCTGGTAGGCTCTGTTTTGGAAAGTCAGGGCACAGGCCCTATCTTCCAGGAGGCGGAGATGTATACTGTGTGCAGCAAGGGGAATCCGCAGCCGATGCTGATGATTTTCCGCTTTACCGATGGCAGCCAGGCTCAGAAGTCTCTGGAGCTTTTTCTGGAGCAATCCTTGGAAAAAGGCCAGGATTTGAGCGCGAAGATATACCAAAAGGATAATTTAATTGCATTATATACAAATAGTAATGAAAGTGTCCGGCAGGTGCTGGGTGAAATCATGGATTGTGCCCAGATATAACCCCCAAAAGGGCTATCTCCCGCGCCAAGGGAATCTGATACAGACGTTGCAACAATTGAAAAATGTAAAAACTCCGGCAGTGAGTCCCGCTGCCGGAGTTTTTCTATCGAAAAATTACTTTATTCAAGAGGAGCGCCGCAGGGCTTGCAGTTTTCCATGGGGACCCCTTGGGCGGCCAGATCGTTCTTTGCCGCGGCATACAGCCGGTAGCCGCCGCTGAGGTTTTTGGTTTTATAGCCGTTTTGCCGCAGGATGCACTGGGCGATGTAGCCTCTGAGCCCCACGGCGCAGAAGATATGGACCTCCTTGTCCTTGGGCACCTCAGAAAGCCGCTGCCGCAGGACGTCCACCGGGATATTGACGGCGCCGGGAATGGTGCCATGGGCAAATTCGCCGGGGGTGCGCACATCCAAAAGGAAGGCGTTTTCCGGCAGGTTGGCCAGATCCTCCACATAGAAGGGGATCATCCGTCCCTCCACCACATTGCCGGCCACATAACCAGCCATGTTGACAGGGTCCTTGGCGGAGGAGAAAGGCGGCGCGTAGGCCAGTTCCAGCTCCTGCAGGTCGAAGACATCCATGCCGGCCCGGATGGCGGAGGCCAGCACATCCATCCGCTTGTCCACACCGTCCCGGCCCACAATCTGAGCGCCCAAGACCTTGCCTTCGGGGGTGTAAAGGAGCTTGACCACCATGGTGCTGCCGCCGGGATAGTATCCAGCGTGGGAGGGGGAGATGGTGAAGGTCTTGCGGTACGCTATACCCGCCCGCCGCAGGGTGGTCTCATTTTCTCCGGTGACCGCTGCGGTCATGTCAAAGACCTTGGCGATGGCTGTCCCCTGGGTGCCGTGGTAGGCTTTCTTCTCCCCGCACAGGTTGTCGGCCACAATCCGCGCCTGCTTGTTGGCAGGGCCAGCCAGCGGGATGATGGCGTCGGCGCCGGTGCCAAAGGACTTGACGCCGATGGCGTCCCCCACAGCGTAAACGTCGGGCACATTGGTCTGCAGGTACTCGTCCACCAGAATTTCGCCTCGGCTTCCCAGGGCGATGCCGCTGTCCTTGAGGAAACCGGTCTCCGGCCGGACGCCGATGGAGAGGATGACCATATCCGCCGGGATCTCCCTGCCGTCAGAAAGGATGACCTGATCCCGGTCGATGCGCTGGGCCATGCTCCCCAGGTGAAGGTCCAGCCCTTTGGAGCGCAGATGATTTTGCAGCTCATGGCTCATGTCCTCATCCAGGCTGGCAATGACATGGGAAGCGGCCTCGATGACGCTGACCTCTAGTCCCAGCCGGCACAGGTTGTCCGCCATTTCCAGGCCGATGTAGCCGCCGCCGATGACCGCCGCCGTCCGGGGATTGTGGCTGTTGAGATAGTCCTTGATCTTAAAGGTATCAGGGATATTGCGCAGGGTAAAAACATGTTCCGGATGCTGGATTTCCATGTTGGGGACAATGGGGCTGGCTCCGGGAGAGAGAACCAGCTTGTCATAGCTTTCGGTATAGGTTTCCCCTGTCTTATGGTTGAGGACGGTGACCGTCTTTTTCCCGGTGTCCACAGAAAGGACCTCGTTGTTGACCCGGACATCCACCTGGAACCGGGCGTTAAAGCTTTCCGGCGTTTGCAGAAGAAGCTCTTCCCGCTGGGTGATGACGTCTCCTACATAGTAGGGCAGGCCGCAGTTGGCAAAGGAGATATACTCCCCTTTTTCCAGCATGATGATCTGTGCTGTTTCATCCTTCCGGCGCAGCCGTGCCGCCGCACCGGCGCCGCCTGCTACCCCGCCTACAATCACAGCTTTCATTGACATGAATACGCTCCTTTCCAACGGTTTATTTCAGAATCCCTCGCAGTAAGAAAAGCTCTGGGATCACAATGAATAGATTATCTTTATTATACCATGAATCTCCTCTTTTTTCATTGTATAAAAGGCCCAAAAAGGCCGGGGACTTCAAGTCCCCGGCCTTTCTATTATGCTTTAGCAAAGAAGCCCCAGCGGTAAGTCGCTGGGGCTTCAAAAACCGCCGGCTATGCCG
>NZ_CBDTOK010000165.1:0-4492 GCF_965361945.1 Zongyangia sp.
GATATCCAAGGGGAGCACCCCTTGGATCACTTTTGCATCCTTTTCTTGAGAGAAAAGGATGTGCCCGCGCGGCATGAGCGCAGAACCGTCTGCCGCGGGCGGGCAGTGTTGCAAACGAGACTCAGTGCGCGTCTTGCTCTCAGCTGCGTGCGACGCGGCGGTGTTGTGAACAAGACCAAGGGCGCGTCATCCTGCCCCGGTAGGGGCCGCGTCATCCCGCCCCGGGAGGGGTGTCCTCCACCACCCTGCCGTCCAGCAGGCGGATGGCCCGGGGGACACTGGCGGCGATCTCCCCGTCGTGGGTGATGAGGATGACGGTGTGACCCTCCTGATGCAGGCCCCGGAGGATCTCCATGACCTCCTGTCCGGAGCCGGAATCCAGGTTGCCGGTGGGCTCATCGGCCAGAAGGATGGGGGGCCGGGCGGCGATGGCCCGGGCAATGGCTACCCGCTGCTGCTGGCCGCCGGACATCTGGCCCGGCCGGTGATGAAGCCGGTGCTGGAGGCCCACCCGGCAAAGGCTTTCCCGGGCCATCCGGCGGCGCTCCTCCCGGGGCACCTTCCGGTAGATGAGGGGCAGCTCCACATTTTCCATGGCGTCCAAACTGGGGATCAGGTTAAACCCCTGAAAGATAAAGCCGATCTGCCTGCCCCGGATACGGGAAAGCCGGTCGTCATCCATATCCGAAACCTTCTCCCCGGCCAGGAGATATTCCCCCGAGGTGGGCACATCCAGGCAGCCCAGGATATTCATCATGGTGGACTTTCCCGATCCCGAATGTCCAATGATGGCGGTAAATTCCCCATCCATGATGGTGATGGATACATCATCCAGGGCCCGGACCTCGTTGTCCCCTTGGTTGTAGATTTTATAGATATGATCCAATTGGATAAGCGGTCCCATCCTGCCTCCCCTGCCTTTCTCATCTGTCATCTTTCCTTACTATTATGGAACTTTTCCGCCTTTTTAACCGTAAAGTATGGATTTACGGCCCCCTTTTTGAATCCCTTGGACTGTATGGTTGCTTCCCCTCCTTTTTCCGTGGTATACTAAAAACACAAAGCAAGGCGATACCTGTACTGATCCTCCGGCGCAGGGCCGAAGGCGGTATCCCTTAAGAAAACCGGGTGTTTCCGGAGAAAAGGAGCAAGATTATGGCGAAATGTTACCGCGCGGAACTGGTGGGCGCTTTTGGCTGCCCCATCGATGAAAATCCCACCGGCGTCATGGAGGAAGCTGCCTTCGCCGCCAAGGGGCTCAACTACCGCTATCTGACCATCAAGGTCAACAAGGGAGATCTGGAACCGGCCGTCCAGGCGGTCCGGGCCTTCAATATGCGGGGCGTCAACTGCACCATCCCCCACAAGGTGGAGGTGCTCAAATATCTGGACGAGCTTTCTGAAGCCGCCGAGATCATTGGCGCTGTCAACACCATCATCAACAACGACGGCAAGCTCTTTGGAGAGAACACTGACGGCAAAGGGTTTATCACTGCCCTGAAGGACGCAGGCGTCTCTGTGGCGGGCAAAAATATCACCGTCCTGGGAGCCGGCGGCGCTTCCCGGGCTATTTCGGTAGAGTGTGCCCTGGCCGGAGCCAAAAAGCTAACCATCGCCAATATTGATAAAGAAACCGGCGAAGAGCTGGTGAAGCTGATCAACGAGCGGACCCAGGCGGACGCGGAGTTTATCCTGTGGGATCATCCGGTGGAGGTCCCCGCTGACACCGATATCTTTGTCAACGCCACCTCGGTAGGACTTTTCCCCAATGTCAACGAAAAACCGGACGTCAACTATGATACCGTCACCTCCAACATGGTGGTCAGCGACGTCATCTTTAACGATCCCCACACCCTCTTCCTCCAGGAGGCGGAGAAACGTGGGGCTAAAACGGTCAACGGCCTGGGGATGCTGGTCAACCAGGGCGCTGTCAACTTCACCCTCTGGACCGGTGTGGAGGCTCCGATCGATGTGATGACCCAAACCCTCAAGGACGAATTCGGCCTTTAAGCGAAACGGGAAAAAGCCCGGGACAGTTTCTGTCCCGAGCTTTTTTGCGCCAGTCATAACCGCCGGCTGAGCCGAAGGCTTGGATTGGCCCTATCAGGGCCTGTTACCGGCATGCGTCTTAAGACGCGCTGAATTTTATTTCTCTCGCATCACTTGCCCTGCGGCCCGTAAACGGGCAGCCGCCCCTCTAACGAAAGTTTTTCCTTATAGGCGGACCCGCTGTTAGCAGCTCCCTTCCCTCGTCGCTTGAAGCTAAAGCTTTTTTGCCGGTCACCTCCACCGGCGGAGGCGGTGGTTCCCTTACCCAAAAAAAGGGGGCGGAGGGATGACCTCCGCCCCCGGAAAACCGTGGGTTAGGGATTGACAGAGTAGTTGGGCGCCTCTTTGGTGATATAGATGTCGTGGGGATGGCTCTCTTTCAGGCCGGCGCCGGTGATCCGGACAAACTGTGCCTTCTCGTGAAGCTCCTCAATGGTCCGGCAGCCGCAGTAGCCCATACCGGATTTCAGGCCGCCCATGAGCTGATAGACGGTGTCGGATACTGGGCCCTTGTAGGGGACGCGTCCCTCCACCCCTTCGGGCACCAGCTTTTTGTTGTCCTCCTGGAAGTAGCGGTCCCGGCTGCCGTTGACCTGGGCCATGGCGCCTAGGCTGCCCATGCCCCGGTAGACCTTGAAGCGGCGGCCTTGATAGATTTCACTGGCGCCAGGGGATTCCTCACAGCCGGCCAGGATGGAGCCCAGCATGACGGTGGAACCGCCGGCGGCCAACGCCTTGACAATGTCTCCGGAGTATTTGATGCCGCCGTCGGCGATAACGGGGATGTTGTATTCCGCCGCCACGCAGGCCGCGTCATAAACCGCTGTAATCTGGGGTACGCCGATGCCGGCGACCACACGGGTGGTGCAGATGGATCCAGGGCCGATGCCTACCTTGATGGCGTCGGCGCCGGCCGCAATCAGGTCCTTCGCAGCCGCCGCGGTGGCGATGTTGCCCGCGATCAGGGGGATCTGGGGGAATGCCTTCTTAACCTTCTCCACACAGTTGAGGATGTTTTTGCTGTGGCCATGGGCGGAATCCAGGCAGAGCACGTCCACCTGTGCCTCCACCAATGCCGCGGCCCGGTCCAGCACATCGCTGGTGACGCCGATGGCCGCGCCGCACAGCAGTCTGCCCTTGCTGTCACGGGCGGAGTTGGGATACTGTACCGCCTTTTCAATGTCCTTGATGGTGATGAGTCCTTTGAGGTAGCCCTGCTCATCCACCAGAGGCAGCTTTTCAATCTTGTGCTGGCGCAGGATCTCCTGCGCCTGGGCCAGGGTGGTGCCCACCGGGGCGGTGATCAGGTTCTCGTGGGTCATGACGTCCTTGATCTTGACGCTGAAATCCTCTAAAAACCGCAGGTCACGGTTGGTGAGGATGCCTACCAGCTTCCCCTTTTCACAGATGGGGACGCCGGAAATCTTATATTTCCCCATGAGCTCGTCAGCGTCAAAGACAAAGTGCTCTGGGGAGAGGGAGAAGGGGTTGACGATGACGCCATTTTCCGAGCGCTTGACCTTATCCACCTCGTCGGCCTGCCGTTCGATGGACATGTTTTTATGGATGATGCCGATGCCGCCTTCCCGGGCGATCCCGATGGCCATCTCGGTCTCGGTGACGGTATCCATGGCGGCGGTGACAATGGGCGTATTTAACATAATATCCCCGGCCAGCCGCGTTTTTACCTCAATCTCCTTGGGCAGAACATCGCTTTTGGCGGGGATTAGCAATACGTCGTCAAATGTCAGGCCCTCTTTGGGAAACTTTTTTGAAAAGTCTGTTGTCAACATTTGCCTTCTCCTCTCTTGATTTGTCCGAAAGTGAAAAAAATCTCCGTTGCAACTGCGCCGATTTCAGCTCCCCTGCCCCGGATTTCCTTACTCGTTTGTTGCCTGCGGTATTTATTTTCCCTGTCGAAGTCTTACCGCATGACGATAAAAAGTTTGTATTCTATTTTATCACGATCTCTCGTCCTTTTCAATAGAAAAACCGCTTTTTCTTGTTGGTTTTTACAAAATTCTATTTTTGCTTTTGTGCTTTTTCATGATAAATCGGCAAATTATAGAACCTATCCCCACAGCGCCCGCCTAGCGGCGAGCAGGTCGCGGCCCCTACCGGGGCGGGATGACGCGCCCACGGCCTAGTTAAAGCCATTGTCGCGGCCCACGCGCGCCTAGCGGCGGGCAGGTCGCGCCCTGGGCTTTATTTGCGACACTGTTCGCGGCTCACGCGATTACGTTGCGATTGACACCACAGCGCGACTTCCCCTAGCGGTAGCTAGCGCGACTTGGCAGCGGACACTGCCCGCCAGCGCGGTGTCCTCCACCGGCAGGTGGCCCTCCCGGGGCGGGATGACGCGCCCTGAGTTCTGTTTAAAACATTATCCGCGATACCCGCGACTAAGCTACCCATTGCGCCTATCCGCGACCTCCCCCACCGG
>NZ_CBDTOK010000166.1:0-9353 GCF_965361945.1 Zongyangia sp.
CCAATGGACATCCCGCAGGCGGTCCCCCTGTTGATATTCCCGCATCTGAAAAATTTCAGAGGGGTCATCCCCTTTTTTCCAAAGAGAATATACGTTACCGTCCGCTCCCAATTCTGCAGACTCTCCCACATTCCAGATAAGTCCTACCGGTTTGGGCATGACATAGATACTGCCCTTTGTTTTGAGCTTCTTATGTTTTAATACAGGCAGCTGGAATAGCCCCAACATATCCCGAACTCGTATTTTTTCCAACATTACATCTATTTTGCCGCAATGGTGAAAACAAACTGTTGGATGCAATGCCATGTGGCTGCAGGGTCCAATGGGAAAACGCAGCTGCTCCCTCTCTTCTGGTCTCGCCTTTACATCAAATCTGCCCAGTTGCCGGGTATAACCGACCTGTAAAAAAACACTGGCACAGGGAAAAAGAAAGGGATAATCCAATTTCAGGGTGTAATGAGCCTGTTCCCCCTTAGCGACAGCGATCTCTGGGCACTGGAGCTGACAGCGTAACAAAAGGCAGCTGGGAATAAGAACCAAAAGTGAAAAAAGTGGAAGAAACAAGATAAAAAGAAGGAGCAAATGGGAAAGATATGCCGGATAAAAGATAAAAAATAAAAAGGCAATAAGCAGCAGTATAAAGTATATAATTCTTTGTTTTGCCATAACTCACACCAATACCGGAGCCGCCACCTGAAATAGTGCCTGACGGATGATCTGCCGCCTTCCTGTTCCATTGACCTTTGCCCTCGCATCCAGCCAAATTCTGTGGATGCATACATGAGGAAATACCTCCTGTACATCCTGGGGGGTTAAGAAATCCCGTCCATGAAAAAAGGCACAGGCTTTCGCCATCTGAAACAGCGCCAATGTGCCTCTGGGGCTGAGTCCTAGGCGAATCGCCGGCTGCATCCGCGTCCACGATGCTAAATCCGTGATATACTTATATAAAGGCTCCGAGACAAAGATACTTTCTACCTCTTGCTGCATCTCCCTGAGTTCCTGAGGGGTCACTACCGTCTGGATCCGTCCGCTGTGGGAACCAGGCTGACGTCGGCGCAGCATTTCCATCTCGCTCTGCTTATCCGGATAGCCCATAGAAAGGCGAACCATAAACCTGTCCATCTGAGACTCCGGCAGCGGCTGCGTCCCTGCGGAACCGATTGGATTCTGGGTGGCAATGACCAGATAGGGCTGCGGGACCTGTCTGGTAACACCATCGACGGTGATACTCCCCTCCTCCATGACCTCCAACAGTGCGGATTGAGTTTTACTAGAGGTACGGTTGATCTCATCGGCTAAAAATAGGTTGCACATGGCAGCCCCCGGTATATATACATTTTTTCCTGAATTCCTATCGTACATGGTATACCCTGTCACATCTGAAGGCATGACATCTGGAGTAAACTGCATCCGCTTATAGGACAAGTCCATAGCCTGAGAAAAGGCTATCGCCATAGATGTCTTTCCCACGCCGGGTACATCCTCCAATAGAATATGACCCCCCGCTAACATAGCCATCAATGTTTTTTCTATGACGTCATCTTTTCCTATTACCGACTTTCTTACCTGGTTAATAATTTCCTGTATTTTTTGCATTCCTTGCAACTCCTTATCGTCTCAAACCTACCTCTATCCATCATAAATTTGGGGCATAGGGCAAGTCAATAGAAGAATGTTGGCAAATTGAATACATTCCGTAAATAAAGTATAAACTTGCGTTTTAATTCGCTTAAAGATGTATTTTTTATGAATTTTCGTTGCACCTTATTTCTTTCTATTGTTTACAAAAGGAGCTGCTATATCTACGCTTGTTCCTTTGGATTTCGAACAAATACGGCCTTACCTTCTTTGATGGTTTCTACAACGTGAATATCCCTTAATTCGTTGACTGGTACTCTGAGAGGGTTGCGATCTAATATAACAAGATCCGCTAGTTTCCCAGGACGGAGAGAGCCTTTTTTGTCCTCTTCAAAATACTGATAAGCCGCATTGATGGTTATACCTTTCAGCGCATCATAGACATTGATTTTCTCATCTTCTCCCATCACTATACCTTCTCGACTGATACGGTTTACAGCACACCACAATACCTCCATCATATTCGGAGGCAGTACAGGCGAATCTTGGTGGAAGGTGTAGCATACCCCCAGATTCTTGGCCGATGCCGCAGGGCTAATCTTCATCGCTCTTTCTGAGCCGAAGTTCTGCAAATGCACATCACCCCAATGATAGGTGTGCGCTATAAAAAAAGACGCAATCATTGAAAGATCGGCCATTTTTTTGAGCTGATCCTGCCCTACAAGTTGGGCATGAATCATCACCGGCCGCATATGAAAATTTTTTCCCCCTGCCTCTTCATAAGCTCGTATCATTTGCTCTGCGGCCGCATCTCCGTTGCAATGGCATAAAATTTGCCCCTGATCAGCGATAGCCTGCGCCAGCATCTGCCGAACCTGATGATCGCTGTAGATGGGATATCCACGATAGCCCGCGTCTCCCTTAAGATAGGGCTCTCGCAACCAAGCGGTTCTGCCTTGAGGGGAACCGTCTAAGAAGATCTTATATCCCCCCATCTTTAGCCGGCCCACATATTGATTCTGCCGCGCCCCACTTTCCTTGAACAAAGTACGATGATCCTTCAAATCAGCATAACATACGACATCTGATTTCAGTCTTCCCTCTTCTGACATCCGCAGTAATAAATTCCATTCGTCCCTTTTGGCCAGCCCTTCTTGAATGGTGGTAATTCCATTTTCAAAATAGATTTGCTCAGCTTTTTCCAATTGACGGCATCTATCTTCAAAAGAGGGCAATGGCATACGGCTTATTGCCGAAGTAAAGGCTGTTTCTTCCAGATATCCATTAGGGTAATGACTTCCCTCTAAATGCCCAATCATACCTCCTGGCGGATCTTCCGAACGATGATCAATCCCCATTAGCTGTAAAGCTTTGGAATTCATTACTCCCATATGCCCGGATGCATGGGTAATCACTATAGGATTGTCAGGCGATACCTCATCCAATACTTCCTTAGATGGGTGTCGGTGTTCCCTTAAAAAGTTATGATCATAACCAAAACCGCTGATCCATTTTCCAGGTGCTATCTTTCTTTCTTGACAAAATTTTTCTATTCGTTCTTTTAGCTCTTCGAAACTGCTTGTCCCCTCTAAATTTACCAAATCTAATGTTCTGGCAACAGAGGTGAGATGACTATGCGCATCGATAAAAGCGGGAAGTAACGCTTTCCCCCTCAAGTTGGCAAGACGTGTATCTGACGGACGTATTGACATAAGTTTGCGATAATCCCCCACTTCGCGAATTAGCCCATTTACTTCCAAAAGCCCAGTTCCGGAGACGGTTTCTTCCATCGTAATAATGTCTCCACCAAAATAAAGAGTTGCCATATACAATTCCCCATTCTCTGTAATTAATAAAATTAGTATGCTTCAACTAACAAAAAACATGCTATTTTGTATTGAAATAGAAAAAGCACAGGCGAAAATGAACTTAAAAGAAGATCTTCGCCTGTGCTTTTCTATTGAGTTGGAAAATTTAAAAGGGACTATTAAAGGTCAGATTTTCAAGGTTTATTTGAAGTATCTGCCCAGCAGACCTGCAAAAGCCTGCCCATGACGAGCCTCATCCTTAGCCATCTCATGAACAGTGTCATGGATTGCATCCAGGCCCAGCTCTTTTGCTTTTTTAGCAATATCCATCTTGCCGGCGCATGCACCATTCTCAGCGGCAACTCTCAGCTCCAGATTCTTTTTGGTGGAGTTAGTAACCACTTCACCCAGAAGCTCTGCAAATTTTGCAGCATGCTCTGCTTCCTCGAAAGCTGCTCTCTTATAGCACTCAGCAACTTCAGGATAACCTTCTCTATCTGCCTGACGAGCCATGGCCAAATACATACCAACCTCGGTGCATTCGCCAGTGAAGTTCATTCTCAGACCTTCCAGGATCTCAGCATCAACGCCTTCAGCAACACCGATAACATGCTCTGCAGCCCAAGTCATGGTCTCTTCTGCCTGCTCCTTAAATTTAGAGGCAGGAGCCTTACATTGCGGGCAAAACTCCGGAGCGCTATCTCCAGTGTGAACATAACCACATACAGTACAAACAAACTTTTTCATGATTTTAATCCTCCCTGTCATTGATGTCTCAAGTTTAAGTTCATTTTGCTCCTCCTAGGAACAACTTAAATATACCATATCAGTATAATTAAGTCAAGGCATTTTTTCCTTTTTGACGAAATATTTCCGATATTTTTAATCTTTAAGGATAGTTCAAAGGGTATATTACCTTTCTTACTGGAAAACCTATGAATACAAAGAGAGGTGAGAAAAGATGGCAAAAAATAAACAGAACCAAAATAAACAGCCTAACCAAGCGCAGAATGCTCAGAGAAACCAACCTCAGAACAAACAAAATCCAAACCAGTTCCAAAATCGCAAAAACGATGAAGAAAACAATCAGGAAAACTACAGATAACTATTTCATAGAAAAACAAAGGGCGAGAAATATTTACTCGCCCTTTGTTTTTATTTATTTAGAAAATCAATGACTTCGTTTAAGGAATCTGCCGCATAAACAAAGGGATATTTTGCCACGTCCTCTTTTGTTGCGAAACCATAACCATAGGTAACGCCAATAAAATCAATACCCGCTGCCAATGCGCCTCTAGCATCATATTCGGTATCTCCCACCAGCACAACCTTACTGCTATCTGTAATACCAAGGCCCTCCATAGCATGTTGTACTACCAGTTCTTTTGTATCTCTTTTTCCTTCATCATCTACTCCTGAAATAAAATCCAGATAGGGAGCTATTTTATATTTCACCAACATTCTTCTTGCATGGTATTCCTTTTTTAAAGTGGCCGCTCCTGTTTTCTTTCCAAGAGAATGGACAAACTGTAGCGCATTAATCACACCATCATAAGGAATGCAGCCACGGTCAGAATATTGATCGTATCTGGCACGATACATGGCAGCTGCCTTTACGGTGGTTTCCGGATCAGTCCCAGCTACTGTTGGAAAAGTAATTTCTAGCGGAGGACCGACAAACAATCGCATTTTCTGTCGATCCGGCTTAGGAAGCCCTAGGTCGTCCAACACTGACCAGGCACATTCGCAAATCCCGTTGCCAGTATCCAGCATAGTGCCATCCAAATCGAAAAGTACCAAATCGTATTTCATGTAGTCAAACCCACTTCCCCAAACTCATTTTGTACGTATTATTTTACCATGAGGCAGCCATAGAGACAAGATATCTTGCATAAGAAAAACGTCAATTTTTTATACTATGTGCATACTGAAACGATATTGTCATCAATTTTACAGCCGTTCATATAAAAAGGAGCCCAAATTTGGGCCCCTTTTTCAAACAAACATTATATTTGCCCTTTGGGCACAATTTCCTGTACTTTTTTTAACAAAAAATAAAGCAATCCGGTTTCGATAGGGAGCATTACCAAATTCTTTACAATTCTGCCAGACAAAAGCACAATGAATGCATCGCCATACATCATTGACAGCCACAATGGTGTCAAAAATAAATTGATGAGCAATGTTGCCGTTAGCTTTGCTGCAAACACTCTTGCCAACGTTATTTTCCGTTGATAGAAAAACAATCCAAACAGAAAGCCAAGAATAAATTCACTGAGGGTAAAACCAGGGAAAAATCCACCATTTGGTTTAACCAAATATTTGAGTATGTCCGTAATAGCACCAATGCAGCCGGTTACTACAGGGCCATAGAGCAGTCCAGAGACGCCTACAGTGAGAAAAGCAAAGCTAATCATCTGGGTTAAACTTGCGATTACTGTTGTGGCGGCATGAATTACTACGCCCAATGCTGACAGCATAGACGCACCAGCCAGAGAACGGACATTTTTCATTTCCATCACAGCGTCTTTCATTCGACGGGATAGCAGTGAAAATTCCCTGGATAAGATTTTCATATTTCCTTGCAAAAAACAAACCTCCTTTCATGTAACATTCTTCGCTACATGAAAAGAGGGGAATCTCTTTGGATGCAGCAGCGGGATGCGAAGCACGTACCGCAAGTTTCCTTTTCGTCCATCCGACAACTCCCCGTTCGGACAGCACTTAACGCACGGGCTTCTACTCTGCTTTGGTATAATTCTCTTGTGAGAACCTCTTTATCATATCACATTTTTCAAAAAAAGCAAGTAAATAAAAGTATAAAAGACATTGATATAGACGAAAAAAGCAATTTTCATATTTGATATCTACATTCAAACAAAGCGACAAAACAATGGCTTTAAGAATCATAATCATGCTTTTTGAAACTCAATATTGACATCGCCATTATTGCTGGACACATGGAGCGTTTTTTCTCCGTCATCTTTGTTGTCTGGCAAATTACACTCCCCTTTTTTGATTTCTGTTTGAATGGAAAAATCGTCATAACTTCCTACAACTGTTCCTGTAATATTCCCGTTTTTGGCACTCAGGGTCAAGGCATTGCCCACATCTAAATCTCCAAAGGTAATATTCCCTTCAGTAGAAGAAATGCTGATACTTCCTGTTACGGTCAGGGCAGAAAGTGTAATATCTTCGTTTGTTGTAGACAGTGTAAGGTTTTCCAAAAGTTCGTCCGGGATCTGCAACGATATTTTCCGATTTTCGGCAGAGGGTTTCCTTCCAATATAATCTGTCCATTCCTTGTTGCTTGCGCTTGTCATGGTCAGCACATTTTCATCAGAAACAGAAATATCGTAATACTCTTTGCTGTTTTCGGAATATTGGATATGCACCTGTTTATCCTCGGACAAGGTTACTTCAATTTCTCTGTCCTGTACATCAAGGTTGATTTCACTCAGCTGTATATCTGGCGTATAACTTTTGGCCTCAAATGGTTCACTATTGTTCGAACAGCCCGACAAGATGCAGCTGACCAACATAAGACACAATGCGAGGGAAATGATTTTTTTCATTTTTATTCCTCCATATTTCATAGATTAGCTTTACAGCACCAATTCATAGCAGTATTCATCATGATCAATCTTTCCCGTGAACCGAAATTCGAAAGAAAGACATAGTTTTTTAGCAATTTGATTTTCTTCATCTATCATGAAGATTACTTTCTTGACACCTTGAATTTTTAGACCTCTCAAGACATGCTCTAAAGCTTTTTCTTCAAGCCCTTTCTGCTGAAATCTATCATCTACCATAAAGCGGCAGATCGTCGCCGTTTCCGCTTGAGTTTCTGTGCGTATATACATAAAAAAGCCAATGAGTACATTGTTGTTATAAATTGCATTGGGATGCATTTCTGGATGATATTTTGTTTCCGCTATGGAAATTGCGTTGCAGCAAGAATGGCCCTCTAATGTTCTGCCAATGCCATCTTGATTTGTTGTCAATTCGCACACATCCAATATATTTTGTGCGTCAACTGCTTTGATCCGAATCATGGCGATCCCTCTTGCCTATAAAGTTTTTCTTTTTAAAACCACTAGCCCTCCGAGAGATAACGCGGTGCTTAGTAGTAGACAGATGCAAATGTGCAGAACAGCATTGCTGTTAAACATGATAATCTGGAAAAATCCAGCCAAGACAGCACGTAATGGTGCAATCGGAGTAAAAATACAAATAATGGCGACCAGTACTGCGTCAGTCAGCCATCCATACCAATGTGTCTGCATGGATAACAGCACATGAAGAAAGACCATAACAAACAGTAAAAAGAACATCTGCTGCAATCCGGCAACAATCATCCCGGTTTCCGTCCATTTGCAAACGTCCATCATATTGATCACTGTTTGCGCTGGATATGCAGGGTCAGTCCATAGATGGATGACTGTATTGACAAGGGAAATGCAAAACGCCAAGAAACCGTAGCTGATGAGACAGCCGAAAAAGTAATCTTTTTTGCTGGCTCCTAAATGCATTAGCTTTGTGAAATCATAAAACACAAAAAAGAACGGGGTTAAGACAGCAAGCAGCCAAGTATAATTGCCGTTACTTAAAACAACGTCGCCGGAAGATGTGGCACAAAGCACCACAAGGGCTGTAATGATGAAACTGATTTTATTGCTGGCAAGCAAGCGTTTTACAATCGCAAAAATAGCTGTCATCTTTTTACACCTCCCTTATGTCCCACCATTTGTATAAAGAAATCCTGCAAAGACAGTGGGTGAATTTCCAGTGAAGCAGTCTGCTTTGGCGGGTTATCAAAAATATAACTTGTTACAAGCCCTCCGACAGTATCTTGACCAATGATATTTAGATTTTGTGTTGCTGCCTCCACGTCTTTTTGAAGCCCGCTGATGCTAAATGCTTTTGTCTCCACCGATTGCAATGTGTCAAAGAAGCGGACGCTTCCTTTATTAATAATGATCAGCTTTTGAATTGTCTTTGCAATTTCCTCAATGATATGGGTGGATACAATCATAACGCGAGGATGTTTCCGAAAACTCTCTGTCAGCATGTCGTAAAACTCCACCCGCATAATTGCGTCGAATCCGAGGACAGGTTCGTCTAAAAGAATGACCTCTTTATTACTCGCCAAACAGATAATCGTAGAAACCATCGTTTTCATGCCAAGAGAAAGATGATGAAATTTCTTTTTTCCCTCCAACTCAAAACGCTCCATCATTTCCAAGGCAAAGTCGTAATCATAGTTGGGGTTTACTTCAGAGGCAATTCGTATTAGCTTTTGTACCGGAAGATTAAAATGCTTTGCAAAATTTTCGATGTAGCTAACCCCTGTATCCAAAGTGGATGTTGTTATTGTCTTACCGTCAACCTGAATCGTACCATTTGTAATGTTTTGATACCCGGCGATCGACTTGAGCAGGGTTGTTTTGCCTGCTCCATTTCTGCCAAGCAGGCAATATATCCCCGGTTGGTCGATTGACAACGTGATGTTTTTGAGTACGGTTGCCTGCCCGTACTGCTTTGTTACATGTTTGAGTTCTATCATGCAGCTATTCCTCCTAAACAGCACTGAAATATCTATTGATTTTCGCCATATCCTCTGCTAGAATGAATCATAAACCTTTGTGCAACACAAAAGTCAATAGGAGAACATAAAAATGAAGAAATATTTTTCAGTGGGAGAAGCTGCAAAGGCTGTTCATACAACGAGTGAAACACTGCGGCATTATGACCGCATCGGATTAGTAAAGCCAAGCAAAAAAGACGAATGGACCAATTACCGCTATTATATCGAACCGGACATTGTTCGTCTGAATACAGTACGCGCCTTACAACTTATAGACCTGTCTTTGCAGGAGATAAAAAAAGTGCTAGAATATGATGATCTCGAAAAAATTGTAGACTTTTTAGCGCAAGCAGAGAAAAAGGCCGATGAAAAAATAG
>NZ_CBDTOK010000167.1:0-2664 GCF_965361945.1 Zongyangia sp.
AAGGAGCGGCGGGTTTTTCCATCATTTTCTTTCGTTGGCTGACAGCCACTTCCAGCACTCCGGGAAAACCGACAGAGCGCAAAAAAAACGGATGCCACCGCTATGGCATCCGTCTCTTTTTCAAGAAATTCTAAATCCACTGCTGCAGGAAGTAGAGCAGGAGCAGATGGACTGGATAAAACCAATAAAACGCCCACTGCAAGGCCTTGCTTTTCCTGCCTCTTTTTCCGTTATACCGCCGCAGCAGGGGGATGGAAAAGAATACTCCCAGCCGGGCGGTAACCGAGGCCCCTTCCAAGGCGCCCTGGAGCAGGTATAATCCCCCTACCCCGATATGGGCCGCTGTCTTCTTATTTTTATAGCCTCGGAACACGCCGTAGGACAGGATCATCAGCACCGCGATATAATTCCAATCCGCCGAATAGGAGAGCAGACAGCAGAGGAGGATGACGATGAGCTTCCTGCCGCCGCTCCAGCTTTTTTGGTGATAGGCGGTCAGGGCAATGAGTCCAAAGAGAAGGGACCACATGACGTCGGTGGCCCGCCAGAAGGCCCAGACGTCATAGCCAAAACAAAGGGTAAAGGGGATGTGGGAGATGATGGCCATCCAGAACAGCCTTCCCATATATTTGGGCAGGTTGGAGGTGTGGTAATAGCCCTCGGCAATGAGAAAGCACATGATGGGCGCAGTCAGCTTCCCCGGCAGCCGTAAAAACTCATACACCGCCAGGTCGTGGGGCACGAACACCACCATACAGTGGTCGAATACCATGGCCAAAATGGCGATGACCTTCAGCTGATTGGAGGTCAAGGTGATCCTTTCCGCACGTGTATAGCTGATATGTAACGCCCTTGCTACCGCTTCCGCCACATCCTTCATCTCCTTATCCTAAACTCGCTGGTTCTGTACTGGTGCAGCTGATCTCCCAGGCGTCCTGATCCCCTGGGAACAGGATAACCGCCGAGGCGCCCTCCGCCACCAGCTCCGGCGTGGCATAGATGACCCCCTCTTCCCCGAGGCCCGGGTCACCCATAGCGCTGGTTCCCCACTGCCAGTACCGGCTCCGGGACTGATAGGGATCCTCCATGAGGAAATAGCCTGTGCCGTCTATCTCCACATAGTCAGCGATGACCATGTAGTGCTGCGCCGGGGTAAAATTGGCGCTGCTGGGAGTTTCATGGACAATGGCCATGGCGTTGTTTTCATCGATATATTCCCGCACATAGTCCCAGTCGATGGCCTGCTGGCCCTCCGCTGGGGTCTGATAGTAAATGGAAGGCTCCTCTATCCCATAAAGCTGAGCCGCCACCGGCATAAAGGTGTCATCCACCCCCGAGGCGGTAATCCGGTAGCCGTTGTCCAGCACATAGTCGATCAGCTCGGTGGGGTCCACCTCCCGGTGGAGATAGGTAGAGGCCACCATGGTCATGGACATGACGCCGCAGGAACGGTCCAGAGCGG
This sequence comes from Zongyangia sp., assembly GCF_965361945.1. Classification (NCBI taxonomy): domain Bacteria; kingdom Bacillati; phylum Bacillota; class Clostridia; order Eubacteriales; family Oscillospiraceae; genus Zongyangia; species Zongyangia sp. The sequence continues at coordinate 1,463 of NZ_CBDTOK010000167.1, forward strand.
TGTCATCCACTTCATCAGGGCTTTCCGGATTGGGGAAGGGATAATCGGCCCAATCCGGGTCGGTCTGGGCCACATAATAAAGCCCCAGGCTCTCCCCGCTGCGCAGCAGGGTCCCATCGATGCCTGCGTCAATCATCCGGCCCTTATAGACGCTGTATACATCCTGCTGCATGCTCTCGGGCAGTGTGGGCAGCGCCTCCAGCAGATAAACCGTCAGCTCGTCCAGGGAAACCTCCCGCTCCAGCTGGCAGAAATCGTAAAGGGTGGCCACTAGGGCCTCCAGATGGCCGTCAAACAGATCCACCACCTCGGGCCGGGTCTGGGAATAGGCCACAAACTCCAAGGAAGCGGTATCATAAAGCAGGTTTTTCACCTCAGTTACCGTTTCAGAACGTTCCCCCGGCAGGGTGCCGCCGGTGGCATCCAGGGAGGAAAGCAATTCATCTGACAGCTGGATGGGGTAAAACTCCACCCCGTCAATAGAGACGGTGACAGCTTCTGCCACAGACTGGCTCTCCGACTGGCTCTGGGAAGCATCCCCTTCCGAGGGCTCCGGCTGGCTGCCGCAAGCCGCAAGGGAAAACAGCAGCACTACCGCCAGCAAAGCCGCCAACAACCGTTTTGTCATTTTCAGCGCTCCTTTCACAATCCATATTCCGCCGTCAGCCTTTCTGGTCTTGGGCGTTTTTCTGGAAAACCCCGCTTCGGGTCAAATCCCTGTTCTCTTCGAAGCTCAAATAAATAAGATTCCTGATTTTTCATGCTTTTTCAGTATCGCTATCGCAATGTTTTTCTCATTTACATTTTGATTTTATCCTATTTTTCTCGCTATGTACAATACTTATTTTATATTTTATGCTATGCTTTTTTTGCATAGCAAAGAAATCGTATATTCTTTTCGTCGTCTTGCCCAGAGAAACTTTGTTTTCCTAAATAAAAAATAAGAAAATGCCCATGCCCTCTATTTCCCGCGCGATATCCTCATTCTTTAAGGTGGCACGCCATTGCCTACCTTGTCAGATCAACTGGGGTGTGCTATAATAAATAAAAGTGTAGGAATCAAGCTTTCTGTCACTTTGCATCTGGCTCAAGGTTCCCGCTTCTGAAAATGTTTCTGTGTAGAAGCCGCCTGCTGGAATGCTTTTGTCCGTTTTCGGTGAAATAAGGAGAGAGCGCTATGAGTAAAATGAAAGAAAATTATG
>NZ_CBDTOK010000168.1:0-4132 GCF_965361945.1 Zongyangia sp.
ATTTTGCCACCTACCGGCGGGCGGCGAGTCGCCGCAGCCAAACCGCGTTTATGTGTCAATCGCACCCAGTTGCGGGCATCGCGAACAATGTCACCGACAAAACTCCGGGCGCGATTTGCTGCCCGCTAGGGCCGCGTCATCCTCGCCGCTAGGCGCGTGAGACGGTTTACATAAACTTTACAAAAGCTATAGGTAACCTAGATTTTACACAAAAACAGGGTGTTGTAATATAGCATTGTTCCCAAAAAGAGAAAATACCCATGTAAAGGCAATGTAAATTTGCCGGAAATTTCACAACAAGGAGATTGTTAAAGATGAAAAAGTTACTCGCAGCACTCTTGGCCGCTGCAATGATCACCACCGCTTTTGCAGGCTGTGCTTCTAGCGGTGACAGCAGTTCCGCAGCTGACAACAACAGCAGCTCTCAGAGCGAATCCCAGAGCGGAAGCGAATCCCAGAGCGATGCAGCACTGTCCGGTATCCTGAAGCTGTCCGGCTCCACCTCCATGGAGAAGGTTGCAAAAGCTTGGGGCGAAGCATTCACCGCTGAGAATCCCGATGTAACCGTTGACGTCCAGCTGGGCGGTTCCGGTGCGGCAGTTACCAATGTAAACGACGGCGTTTCTGATATCGGCAACCTGAGCCGTGCGCTGAAGGACGAGGAAAAAGAAGGCCTGACCGAGAACACCGTAGCTCTCGACGGCATCGCGGTAGCAGTCAACCCCGCCAACGGTGTTGAGGACCTGACCATTGACCAGATCAAAGATATCTTCCTGGGCAACATCACCAACTGGTCCGAGCTGGGCGGTTCTGACGCTGAGATCGTCGTTGTCGGCCGTGAGGCTGGTTCCGGTACCCGCGACGGCTTTGAGGAAATTGTCGGAGTCAAAGATGAGGCTCAGTACGACAGCGAGCTCAACGAGACCGGCCAAGTCAAGAACCTGGTCGCCACCAATGAGAACGCCATCGGCTACATCTCCCTGGACTATGTAGACGACACCGTCAAAGCTTTGAAAGTCGGAGGCGTATCCCCCTCTGAGGAGACCATCAAAGACGGCAGCTACACCCTGCAGCGTCCCTTCATCATGGTGACCAAGGGCGAAGGCACCGAGCTGGCCCAGGCATTCCTGGAGTATGTCCTCAGCGAGGCTGGCCAGGAGGTTGCCAAAACCGCGGGCTGCATCCCTGTTATCTAAGAAAACTTCCCTTTTTCATAAAACCTCTTCTTAATACCCTTTACTCCATGTCAAGAAAACTCTATGCACCCCCTGTGCATAGAGTTTTCCGTCTGAATGGAGAAATATACAAAAAGCAATAATGAACAAAATTTTAACGTTATGTAAAGTAGACCCACACCAAAGTGCAGGAAAAGGCGGTGTCAACCTTTGAGTGAGAAAGTAATCGCGGCTCAGCCGGCGAAAGCCTCTGCCGCATCATCGGACATTCTGAAAAACCGGCGCAACAAAAAGATGGTAGAGACAGTCTTCGAGGCTATCTTTATTATCTGCGCCCTGGTGGCGGTGATAAGCGTCGTCGTCATCACAGCCTACATGATCATCTCCGGCGGCCCGGCCATCGGGGAAATTGGCATCAAGGAATTCCTTCTGGGGCAGGAATGGGCTCCCACAGCCTCGGATCCCAAGTTCGGAATCCTGCCCATGATCCTGTCCTCCATCTACGGCACCTTCGGGGCCATCCTCATCGGGGTGCCCATCGGATTGCTCAGCAGCGTCTTTATCGCGGAGATCGCACCCAAGCGGATGCGGAAGGTCCTGCGGGCGGCGGTGGAGCTGCTGGCCGGTATCCCGTCGGTCATCTACGGCCTCATCGGTATGATAGTCATTGTACCCCTGGTGGCGGAGATTTTTGACCTGGCCCTGGGCATGTGCCTGCTTTCCGCCATCATCATCCTGGCCATCATGGTGCTGCCCACCATCGTCAACATTTCCGAAACCAGCCTGAAGGCGGTGCCCCGGGAGCTGACCGAGGCCTCCCTGGCCCTGGGCGCCACCCAGATCCAGACCATCTTTAAGGTCCAGATCCCGGCGGCCCGCTCCGGCATTATGACCGGCGTGGTCCTGGGCATCGGGCGTGCTGTGGGCGAGACCATGGCCGTCATCATGGTGGCGGGCAACGTGGTCAACATGCCGGAGCTGCTGGGCAGTGTCCGTCTCATGACCACCGGTATTGTCCAGGAGATGTCCTACTCCTCCGGGCTCCATCGGGAAGCCCTGTTCGCCATCGGGCTTGTCCTGTTCGTCTTCATCATGATCCTGAACTTCATCCTCAACACTGTGCTGAAGAAGGGGGCTAAGGAATAATGTATAAAAAAGTAAGACCTGTCGATACCCTGATCCGGGGGCTCATCTGGCTATGTGCTATCATCACCATCGCCATCACCGCTGGAATCATCGTTTATATCCTGATCCGTGGCCTGCCCTCCATCAGCTGGAGCTTTTTGACCACCCAGCCTAGTGAACTACATGGTACTATTGGTATACTTCCGAATATAATCAATACTTTGTATATTGTGATCATCACCCTGCTCATCGCGACCCCTATCGGTATTGGCTCTGCCATCTATCTGACCGAGTACGGCGGGAGGAGCAAGCTGGTCAAGGTCATTGAATTCACCACAGAGACCCTGGCCGGCATTCCTTCCATCATCTACGGCCTGTTCGGGTTTATGTTCTTTGTGGTATTTATGAAGCTGCAGTATTCCATCATTGCCGGTGGCCTGACCCTGGCCATTATGGTACTGCCTACCATTATCCGCACCACCCAGGAGGCGTTGAAATCCGTCAATCCCCTCTATCGGGAAGCGGCCCTGGGCATGGGCGCCACCCGTGTCCACATGATCCGCACCGTGCTGCTGCCCAGCGCTATGCCGGGCATTATGACCGCCGTCATCCTCAGTATCGGGCGTATTGTCGGCGAGTCGGCAGCCCTGATCTTCACCGCCGGCATCGGCACCAAGATGCTGCGGATGACCCTGCCCGGATTCTTTGAGCACTTTATGACCTCCGGCGCCACCCTCACCGTCCAGCTGTATCAGTACGCTATGCGTGGTGAGGATCTGGGCATCAGCTTCGCCATTGCCGCCGTGCTGGTGATCATTGTGCTCATCATCAACTTTTCCACCAAGCTGCTGGCCCGCCGCCTCAACGCCAAAAACTCATAAGCGGGCGGCGAGTCGCCGCAGACAAGCCGCGCCCCTCCCGGGGCGGATATCGCGCTGTGGTTTCAATCGCAACATCGTTGCGGGCATCGCGGACAGTGTTACGAATAAAATCCAGGGCGCGCCAGCTACCGCTGGAGGAAGTCGCGGATGGGCGCAATGAAAAACAAAATCGCGGGTGTCGCGAGGGTGGTTTTAACTAGGCCATGAGCGCGTTATGCCGCCCGCTAGGGCCGCGCTGTGGTTTCAATCACAACATAGTTGCGGGTGTCGCGGCGATGTTGCTAACAAAGCCGTGGGCGCGTCATCCCCGCCGGTAGGCGCGGCGAGGTAAGAATGGGATAGATAGGAGAGTATTATACAGATGGAAAATATCATGGAGACCCGGAACCTAAACTTATACTACGGGGACAATCACGCCCTGAAGAACATCAACCTGAATATTGAGAAAAACAAGATTACAGCCCTTATCGGTCCGTCGGGCTGCGGCAAATCCACCTACTTAAAGACCCTCAACCGGATGAACGACCTGATTGAAAACGTCAAAATCGAAGGGGAGGTCCTGTTGGAGGGCCAGGATATCTATGATCCCCGGGTGGATGTGACCATGCTCCGCAAACGGGTAGGCATGGTGTTCCAGAAGCCCAATCCCTTCCCCATGAGCATTTATGACAACATTGCCTACGGCCCCAGGATCCACGGCATCAAAAGCAGAAAGCAGCTGGATGAGATCGTGGAGAACTCCCTGAAAGGCGCGGCCCTTTGGGACGAGGTCAAAGACCGCCTGAAGAAGAGCGCGATGGGCCTTTCCGGCGGCCAGCAGCAGCGTCTGTGTATTGCAAGAGCCCTGGCGGTTTCCCCCCAGGTACTGCTGATGGATGAGCCAACCTCCGCCCTGGACCCCATTTCCACCATGAAGATCGAGGACCTGATGGTAGAGCTGAAGGAAAAATA
>NZ_CBDTOK010000169.1:0-3562 GCF_965361945.1 Zongyangia sp.
TCCAGATGCTGATGGATATTCCCAAGCTCCGCCACCTGCCGGACCCGGTGAAAAATCTTTTCTACCCGGTGGCTGCGGTGGATGGCCCGCAACGTGGGCTCAAAGGTGGATTGAACGCCAATTTCAAACTGGAATAGGCCGGGACGGGCTTTCCTCAGCAGGGTGATATCCTCGTCCTGGAGCAGGTCGGCGGAAAGCTCAAAATGAAAGTTGGTCACCCCGTTGTCCCGCTCTATCAGATAGCGCCAGATAGGGCGGTAGTAGGAAGGACGGCAGTTAAAGGTACGGTCTACAAATTTGACCTGAGGCACTCGCTGGGAGAGAAATAGATCTAGCTCGGCCCGTATTTTTTCAAAGGATTTTGTCCGCAGAGCCTTGTCCTCCCCAGAGAGACAGTACTGGCAGTCAAAAGGACAGCCCCGGCATCCTTCATAGTAGAGAATTTGATGGGAAAGCTGTTCTAAGTTTTCGTAGGGAAAGGGCAGTTCATCCATAGAAAGAAGGGGAGCGGCAGCGTTTTGCCGGATGCCCTGGGAAGAGCGCCAAATGAGATTGGGAACATCATTCAAGGGGGTTTCAGATTCCAGCGCTTCCAGCAGGGCCAGATACCCGATCTCGCCTTCGCCCGCCAGAATATAGTCGGCATCGGGCAGGGTAGAGAGCAAGGCGCTGGACCCAAAGGAGACTTCCGGGCCGCCCAGGATGATTTTGGTTTGGGGAAGCACCTTCCGAAGATCGGACAACAGCGAGGTGACAACGCCGATATTCCAGATATAGCAGGAAAATGCCAGAGTATCCGGTGCTTGGCGATAGATTTCCTCCAGCAGATAAGCGCTTTGCTGATTGATGGTAAATTCCAGAAAATCAACATCAAGGGAGGAACACTGTTTTACATAACCTTTGAGATAGCGGACCGCCAAACAGGTGTGGATATATTTTGCGTTGATGGCCACGAGAAGATGCTTCATAGAGGAGATTTCCTTTCCACAGTGTATACAGCGCAGGGATGGGATTATAGGTTACCTTTCAGCCCGATGGCTTCGGCTACCTCGCGCATGCCGAGGATGGTGTGTTCAATGACATAGTCCAGCTCCCAGCCCAGCATTTCTGCGCCCTGGAGGATAACCTCACGATTGACGCCGGCGGCAAATCCCTTGGTTTTCATCTTCTTTTTTACGGATTTGACCTCCATATCCAGAACAGAGCGGGAGGGCCGCATAAGGGCGCAGGCGGTGATAAGTCCGGTGAGCTCATCCACTGTGTAGAGGACTTTTTCCATCTGGGATTCCGGTTTGATGTCGCAGCACATGCCGTATCCATGGCTGGCAACCGCGCGGATGATTTCCTCGTCTACACCGCGCTCCCGCAAAATTTCCTGGACTTTGATACAATGCTGCTCTGGGTATTGGTCATAGTCCAAATCATGGAGGAGCCCCACGATGCCCCACGTTTCCACATCTCCGTTTTCCAATGTGGCAAAATGACGCATGACTCCCTCTACACTGAGAGCATGGGTGATGAGATGCTCAGTTTTTGTATATTCCTTGAGAAGCTGGAAGGCCTCGTTTCTAGTCAGGGTTGCCATGAGAAAGACTCCTTTACAATTTATGATAAAATGGTTCCTCTACAATGTAGCTCAATTTTTGGACGCTGTCAATGGAACGGCTGTATGGAGAAGGTTGACGATGGCGGGAAATCGTTGTAAGATGTCTCTATGCTTGGGGAAGGAGGATATTTATGCTCATAGCAATGCGGTATTTTCTAGTGTTTATTCTCTACAGTTTTCTCGGATGGAGCTGTGAGGTGGTTTACTGCTCGATTCCGGCTAAAAAGTTTATTAACCGCGGCTTTTTGGCAGGGCCGGTCTGTCCTATCTATGGAGTTGGAGCTTTGCTGGTGGTTCATCTTTTAACACCGGTGGCAGAAAACCCAGTGGCGATTTTTGTATGCGGCGCTGTGCTCACCAGCGCGTTGGAGTATGCCACCTCCTTTTTGCTGGAGAAACTGTTTCACACCAAGCTGTGGGATTACTCTCAGAGGAAGTGGAATATCCACGGCAGAGTTTGCCTGTTGAATTCCAGCCTTTTTGGCCTTATGTCCCTGCTGGTGATGGATTTTATCCATCCGTTGACCCTGCGGATTGTGGGAGCGCTGAGCGATATCTGGCTAATTATCGCCAGCAGCATCCTGTTTGTCCTTTTCCTTGCCGATACGATTACCACAGTGCGCACTATGTTGCTGATGAATAAGAAGCTGGAGAAGATCCATGAGACATTGGACGAAATGAGGGAGAAGCTCAGCGACCTTGGATGGGAGCAAAACCTGCTGGCGCGGGAAAGAATTGACGAGTGGCTCTCTCAAAAACAGGCGCTCAGCGACGAAATCCGCAAAAGACTGGAGGGGTATCGGGACAAAATCCGGCAGACAGCCCTGTCGAAAAGACTGGGGCAGCGCCGTATTTTGAAAGCGTTCCCCACCATGAAATCCCCCCTGCATTCAGAGGCTTTACAGAATCTGCGGGATGCGCTGATGAACCTCAAGGACAAAAAGAAAAAATAGGGGATATATACATCGCTGACAAGGCGGTTGCAGGCTTTCTGAGATGATGAAGAAAAAGGCCCTGACGTGGATCATCCACGCCAGGGCCTTTTTTGAGCCTTTTTATGAGTTACTGTTCTGAGAAGATATTTCCACCGCGTGACATTTAAGATAATCCATCCAAATTTCATAATGGGATACGCCGAAATGCATGCCATCGTTGGGGCTTGCCTCGTCCGGAAGGGCGCCGGTTTCATCTTTGAAGCTTTCTGCCACATTCAGATAGTAGGCTTCTTTTTCACCGGCCAGCTCCATAATGGCTGCGTTGTATTCATCAATTTTATCGTTGCTCAGTTCTGGGCTTGCAGCTTCCTTTGCCTGGGTGACCGGCAAAATAGACTGCAGGTAGATGATGCTGTCCGGATGCTGCGCTTTAACCGCATCGATAAACTCGCCATAGAGCTCCATCATCGTCTCTTTGCCGATAAATTCGACGCCATTGGAACCCAGCATAATATAGATCTTTTTGGGATGATAAGCGCTCATAGCCTGCAAAATGGTAACGGAAGAACCGTCGGCCAGCTCGATGTCAGGGGTGGTCATGATGGTATTGGGATTGATACCGGTGGAGGCCACCACAGTGGCATTGGGCATCACGCCATAAAGTTCAATGCCGGTGGTAATAGAATCCCCTACAAACATGGCGTCGTCAAAATAGCTGTCGTCCACCTGAGGCGTTTCTGGAATCGGCTGGCCAAAGGCATAGACCGGCTGAGGTTGTGATTGGGACTGTGACAGAGATTCCGTCGCGGAAGAGGAGCTCTCATCAGTGACGGGAGGGGTAGTTTGTATAGAAGCAGATGAACTGGATTGATTTGCCAAACTGGGTTCATCCGATTGGTTGAGCCAGAGCATGACCACCACAATTATACCTGCCAATAGGATCAGTCCTAAGGACAAAAGGATGAGAACAAGGGGCGACTGCTTACGTTTGCCGTACATGAAGAAATCTCCTTCCGTTTTG
>NZ_CBDTOK010000170.1:0-6360 GCF_965361945.1 Zongyangia sp.
ATCGCCGTGGACCTGAAAACCCTGGGCATTGTCCGGCCGGCCCGCTATCCCGACGCTAGGATCCGGGTGGTCAGCTGCCACTGGGACCTGGGCCCCTTCCTGGAGTTTGATCCTGAGGTTTCCCGGCGGAACATCCGCCTGGGCTATCTGGATACCTTGCGGCTGTTTGGCAAGGTATCCGGCCTGTGGTACTCCTTCCAGCCTGGGCAGCTTGAGCGGATTGCCGCCCTGCTGCTGCCCTCTCTGGCCCCCAGCTGTGAGCGGTGCTCCTTTGGCCTGGTGACCGACCGGGGCCTGCCTATGGAGCGCCAGGGCAAGGCGCGGCTGCTGGCGGCCCTGGGCCTGCGGGGAAGCCAGCGCTATCATCTGCGCCGCTTCCTCACGCGGTGCGCCGAGGTGGGCGGCGAGGCCCTGGGCCTGGATCCCTGCACACTCTACGACGGGGATTCCTTTATTGCCAGCGCCCTGGCCGCGTGGCGGGAAAACATCTGCCACACTCCCGACGACATCCGTCCCGCCCAGGGGGAGGCACTGCTGGCCGCCGCGGCCAGGGTATCCAAGATCAGCCGGCCGGCCCTATGCGCCTATATCGCCGACTGCATTTGGGAGGTCTTTGACCGCGGGGAGCGGCAGCACAGCCTGTGGCGGCTGGCCCGCCAGCATCCAGAGGAGTTTGCCGCCGGCGTCTTTCTTCTCCTTTGCCGCCAGCTCCCCGGCAGCCCTCGGCCATAAAGAAAAGCGCACCGGATATTCCGGTGCGCTTTTTTAATCTGCCTTCATCTGTTTCAGGGTTCGCAGAAGGAGCACAGCTCCCACCGCCAGGGTGGTCAGCTCCGCCAGGGGGATGACCAGCCAGACGCCGGTCAGGCCAAGCAGCGGCGGCAGGATCACCAGGAAAGGGATCATCGCCAAGATGCCCCGGAGGATGGCAATGCAGAAAGAGGGCCGGGGCCGTCCCACGGCGGAGAAGAAGATGGAAAATACAATATTGACCCCCATGAGGAGGAACGCGAAGAAATAGATGCGGATGCCCTGGATGGTAATCCGGGTCAATTCCGGGTTATTCTCTCCATTGAAGATATTCGCAATGGTTTCAGGGAACAGCAGGCCGGACAGGAGGAACAGGCCGCCGAATACAAGGGCGGTGATACAGCCCAGGGCCAGCACCTTTCTCACCCGGTCCTGTTTGCCGCTGCCGTAGTTTAAGCTGAGCACCGGCTGAATTCCCTGGCCGATGCCGGTAAAGACCGCCACGCAGACCAGGGCCACATTGGCAATAATTCCGTAGGCCGCCACCGAAAGCTCGTCGGAGATCCCCAGGATGACCATATTGAACAGGAAGATGACCACCCCGGAGGAAAACTCGGTGATAAAGGCGGGAAGTCCGGTGCTCAAGGTGCGCAGGATCTCAGAGCCGGAAAAAGAGCACCGGGCCAGGCGGAAATGATTCTTCTTCCGCCAGAAGTGGAAGGAAAGGATGCACAGCCCCACCACAGGGGAACATCCGGTGGCCAGGGCCGCTCCGAACATCCCCATATCCATGGGGTAGATGAAGATATAGTCAAAGACAATGTTAAACAGGCTCCCCGCCAGCATTGCGGCCATGGCCAGGCCCGGCTCAAAATCATTGCGGACAAAATAAAGCATCACATTGTTGAGCATAAAGGCCACGGTAAAGGTGAGGATGACCCGGATATACTCCACCACATAGGCCAGGGTAGAGGGGGTGGCTCCCAACAGCAGGGCAATTTCCCGGGTAAAGCAGAGTCCCACCAGGGTGATGACGGCGCCGATGACTACGGTCACCGTCAGGGTCTGGGTAAAAATACGGTCAAAGCTGGAAGTGTCCCCCCGGCCATAGGCGATGGAAAACAGGGTGCCGCCGCCCATGCCGATGAGCATCCCCAAGCCGCTGATCAGGCTGAAAAGGGGGATGGCGATGTTCAGCGCTACCAGGCCGGTGCTTCCCACCCCGTTGGCCACAAAGAAGGTATCCGCCAGAACGTAGAGGGATAGCCCAATCATCCCCAGGATGTTCACGCTGACATAACGGGCAAAGGTGGTCACAATGTTCCCGTGGGTGATTTGATGATGGCTCATAAGCTTTCTTCCCTTTCTCACAAACTTGTCTGTCCCGCAAAATGCGCAAAGCGGAAATGCTCCATGGTTTGCGCAGATATTTGGACAAAAAAACGCCAGGCCTGCCGTATCCACAGGCCTGACGATACGAACGCATATTTCCCGGCAGCAGTTTTCCTGCCCACACAGCCACCCGGCAGCGGCTGTGACCGGTTTTTCTGTATTGGTTTGCTGCCACTATTATAACCACTGCCCTCACCTCTGTCAAGGCCTGATGAGCAGGGTCAATTTGGGTTGTCGGTTCCCTCTCCCTGCGAGGGTACGTAGGGCGTCGGAGGCATATAGCCGGCGGGCGGGTTTTGACCCATCGAGCTCGCCGAACCGTCCCTGCCCAGGAACGAGGGGCGGCTCTGCCAGATGTAGACACAGGCCAAGGCCGCAACCAGCCCCAACAGCGCCTCCACCAGGTAAATGTTCACCCCATAGCCGTTGATCAGGATCACCGCAGGGGCGTCCACCAAGGTGTGCAACGCGATGGCCAACACCAGAAGCAGCAGGTTGCGCCTGCGCACACACTCGAGCACCAAAATAGAGAGGGCAATCTGGATGGCCATGGCGAAAATCCGCTCTACCCCCGCCATCAAAAAGACGGTGGCCGGTGTGCCCACCATCTGCTGGTAGATCATCTGGGCCGCCTCAGGGGGCAGGGCAGAGGCATATGCCTCGAAACCACCGGTGTTGATGAACACGGCCAGGATCAGGTTGTTGACATAGGTGGTGCCGGTGATCAGGATGGCCTCCAGGCCGCCGTGGCCCACCCCAAAGGCAAAGCCGTCCCACCAGGCCTGCTGCCGTTTCATCAGGACTTTGTATCCCACAAAGCGGCCGACCTCCTCAAAAAGGCCGGCGGTCAGGGCCAGAAAGATGCCATAAAGCCAGATGTTGTGGGTCATCTCCTGAAACCATTCCATCCCCATGAGCACATTCTGCATCAGCGGAATCCGCAACAGCATTTGAAAGACAAAAAACACCAGCATTCCGGTGAGCACCGGGCGCATGGTAGCCTTTTTCTTGAGCACCAACCAGACCATCAGTCCCAAAGGTATGCCAAAGCAGATGATGACGTTGAGAATCATCACAGCGATGGCGCCGCCAGATACCGAGCCTGTCATCTCATCCATCCTCCTTAAAACAAAAAGCGGGAAAACCCGCCTGTGAAATTTCCCCTTATTCTACACCTCTCCTTCCCACTTTGCAACCGCCCGGTGAGGAAATCTTAAAAAACCCCTCGGATCTCTGAAATCCGAGGGGTTTTGATCAGCCTTGCAGCACCTGTTTGGCAATGTCCGCCGAACGCTTGGCGTCCCGGGCGTAAAAATCCGCCCCCATCTTCAGGGCGTAATCTTCGGTGAGGACCGCGCCGCCCACAAACACCTTGCAGCCAGGGCACCTTTCATGGATGGCCTTGACGGTGGCCTCCATGCTGGGCAGGGTGGTGGTCATCAGGGCGGAAAGGCCTGCCAGCCGGGCGCCGTGCTCCTGCACCGCTTCCACCACCGTCTCCACCGGCACGTCCCGGCCCAGGTCGATGACCTGGAAACCGTAGTTTTCTAGGATGACCTTGACGATATTCTTGCCAATGTCATGGATATCCCCCTTGACGGTGGCCAGGACAATCTTTCCCTTCTGCACCGTCCCGGTCCCCTGGGACGCGATCCGCTCCTTGATGATCTCGAAAGCCGCCTGGGCCGCCGACGCCGACTGGAGCAGCTGGGGCAGGAAGATCTTTCCTGTCTCAAACCGGTTGCCCACCTCATCCAGGGCGGGGATCAGGAGGGTGTTCACAATCTCCATGGGCTCCATCTTCTCGCACAGCCCTTGGGTGATGGCCCGGGCCGGCTCCTTGAGCCCTTTGATAATGGCGTGGGTAATATCCGTCTCTCCAGCCGCCGGTGCAGGGGCGGAGGCGGCTGGAGCCCCCTCTCCGCTGTGCTTTTCTATATACGAAACGGAGTTTTTGTCTATATTATACAATACGTTATATGCATCTACCGCCCCGGTCATACTGGCCACATTGGGGTTGATGATGGGCAGGTCCAGCCCGTGGGAGAGGGCCAGCAGCAGAAAGCTGTGGTTGATCAGCTCCCGGTCGGGGAGGCCGAAGGAGATGTTGGAAACCCCCAGCACCGTATGCAGGCCCAGCTGCTCCTTGACCATCCGGACGGCTTTCAAGGTTTCGGCCACCTCTTTCTGCTGCACCGACGCGGTGAGGGTCAGGCAGTCGATGTAGACGTCCTCCTTGGGGATCCCGTAGCTCTGGGCCGCCGCCAGGATCTTCTGGGCGATGGCAAAGCGGTCCTCCGCCTTGGGGGGGATTCCCTTTTCGTCCAGGGTCAGGCCCACCACAGCGGCGCCGTATTTTTTGATCAGGGGCAGGATGGTCGCCAGGGAGGCCTCCTCCCCGTTGACCGAATTGACAATGGGCTTGCCGTTATAGACCCGCAGGGCCGCCTCCACCGCTTTCGGGTCGGAGGAGTCAATCTGCAAAGGCAGGTCCACCACAGACTGGATCTCCCGGACCGCCCGGACCATCATGGCCGGCTCGTCGATCTCGGGAAGCCCCACGTTGACATCCAGGATATGGGCGCCCGCCTCCGCCTGGCTCACCGCCTGGGAGAGGAGGTAATCCATATTTTTCTCCCGCAGGGCCTGTTTCATCAGCTTTTTGCCGGTGGGATTGATCCGCTCGCCGATGATCCGCACCCCGTCGATCTCCACCGCCCGGGTGCCGGAGCAGACGGCGCTGCGGCGGCGGATGGCTCTGGAAACCGGTTTTTTCCCCGCCAGCATTTCTTTTAATTTTCTGATATAGGCCGGGGAGGTGCCGCAGCAGCCGCCCAGCACCGTAACCCCTAAGTCCACAAAGGGAGCCATCTGCCGGGCAAACATATCCGGATCAATGTCATAGCTGCCGGTTTCCAGGTTGGGCAGGCCGGCGTTGGGCTTAACAATCAGGGGCAGGGTGGTCCACTGGGCCAGTTCCTCCATGATGGGGAGGATTTCCCCCGGCCCTAGGGAACAGTTGACGCCCATAGCGTCCACCCCCAGCCCTTCCAGGGTCAGGGCCATACAGGGGATGCTGCATCCGGCAAAGGTGCGCCGGTTTTCTTCAAAGGTCATGGTGACAAAGACGGGCAGGGAGGTGTTCTCCTTGACCGCCAGCACCGCCGCCTTCACCTCCATGAGATCGGTCATGGTCTCGATGGCCACCAAATCTGCGCCGGCCTTTTCTCCAGCCACCGCCTGTTTGGCAAAGAGGCTGTAGGCTTCCTCAAAGGACAGGCTGCCTCCCGGGGCCAGCAGCTCTCCAATAGGGCCCATATCCAGCCCCACCTTGCAGCCGGTGCCCTGGCAGGCCGCCTTGGCCGTCTCCACCGAGGCGGTGACGACCTCCTCGCAGGAAAAGCCGGTGCCCGAAAGCTTGTGGTCATTGGCGCCAAAGGTATTGGTATACACCACCATGGATCCGCTTTGGATATAGTCTTTGTGGATGCCGGCCACAATTTCCGGATGGGTGAGGGACAGCGTCTCTGGCCGCTCCCCTACCGGCAGGCCCCGCTGCTGCATCTGGGTGCCCATGGCTCCGTCCAGGATGATGAAGCCCGAGGATAGCATTTCTTTGATGGTCATCTGTGTTCTCCTTTATCTTTTGTTTCACGCCCACCTGCCGGTGGGCGGGCAGTGCCCGCTGCCAAGCCGCGTTGCGGCGCAATGGGTAACTTAATCGCGTGAGACGCGGCGGTGGTTTCAACTAAACAATAGGCGCGCCGGCTGCCGCCGGAGGATGTCGCGCTGCGACGCAATGAAAAACAAAAACGCGTGTGCCGCGGCAAAGTTTCAAATAAAATCCAGGGCGCGATTTGCTGCCCGCTAGGGCCGCGTCTTGCTCCCCGCAGGAGCGTGGGCGGTTTCGGCGGCAGCCGACGATTTTTGGGAACATCCCGGGGCCAGCTGCCGCTGGAGGGTGTCACGGATGGGCGCTGACAGTGATCTATTCGCGTAACCCGCGGCAGTGGTTTTGGCTAGGCCGTGAGCGCGTCATCCCGCCCCGGAAGGGGCCGCCCATACTGCCGGGAAAGCAGCGAGCCTCATCAGGGGGATATCCAAGGGGAACGCCCCTTGGATCACTTTTGCATCCTTTTCTTGAGAGAAAAGGATGGCGGGCAGTGCCCGCTGCCAAACCGCGCTGTGGCGTCATTCGAGACAAAGTCGTGGGCAACG
>NZ_CBDTOK010000171.1:0-6649 GCF_965361945.1 Zongyangia sp.
GCAACAAAGAAAAAAGCGAGGAAGAATAAAGCAAATCCTCCCTGTAACGAAGTCTCTATCGATGATGATGTCCACAAAAAAGCGGGACAGAAAGAATGCTCTTTCTGTCCCGTTTTTTTTATGATTTTGAAAGTTCCTCGGTGAGTTTTAAAATCTGTGGAGCTAGCTTTTCTCTTTCTTTTTTTGTAATACGGGCGTACAGCGGATAGGCCGCAGCCACACCTATAATACCAATGACGCCTATCACGATTCCCGGAACAAACCATCTGTCCATCCAGACCATAGTGCAACACATACCAACGCCCAGGAGCAGGCAGCTAACCACACCGAGCACAGTCGAAATTATAGCTCCTTTTTTTGTAGCACTGCGGTCCAACCGACGAAGCAGCTCCATTTTATCTTCTTCTCTGGCCAGATATTTTTTTCGGATATTCTGAATTTCTTCCTGTTGTTTTGCCGAGTAGGTATAGTAAAAGGTGTCTTTTCCATTTTCCATAACCAATCTTCCTTTCTGCTTGATGGGATAACCATGGCACTATAAAAACCATTCATGTTTTTAAATTCTCTTCACGCAACCTCTTCATCTTTCGTGTTGAGCGAATTATCATAAAACTTCCCATCCCTACAATGATGGCACATACAGCTCCTCCTGTGGCGCCAAGCATTATCTGGCGAAAAGCCGTGCTACCATTATCAAATTGGGCCAGCATAGCAGTCTCCAAGGACAGCATAGAAACCAGTGCTGCCGCCAAATTGACAGCCTTTGCAGCCGACATCACCGGGCTTTGATATTTCCGATACCGTACCACATTGATAATCGCCATAATAGTAGTATAAAACGTATATAGCGCCATGACATAAATGAGGGACCCGGCATAATGAAAACCCCGATTTTGATACAGCACCAAGATTACCACGCCGGCCAATGCCAAATTCATCATGATGAGGATAGCTCCACACAGCCTATATCGTTTTAATTCGGAAATTGTATTTTCCCCGAAACCACTTTTGTGGGCATACCGTACCAACAAATAGCGCATGACAGCTAGAAAAATATAATATGCAGCCAAGGTTCCAAACCATACGGAATGGTAATAGACTCCCGAAAACGCGTGAACCCCTGCATATACAAAGTTAATTCCAAGGGATAGATGGAGGGAAATCCGCATCTTAAATGGGATGTCTTCTAGATAGCGGCTGACATAAGGATTTTTTCTGATCCATTGATTTGCTTTTCGAATCAGCGAGGTAAGGCTCAGGCAAACAATGGTCAAAGCATAGGCCGAGACAATATAGGATATATAAGAGATGGGACTGTCCTTTCCAGCGACAAGAAAGGTGTAAAGAAGCATTGCTGTCGCCACAGGTACACTGAGAATCACAATTGCTGTTGCTGGGAATAACAGTCTGTGCACGATTTTTTTAAGCCTCTCCATTTTGTTTTCTCCTGATTTTGACTGTAAATGTGCTTCCTTTTCCCACCTGGCTGCTGACAGAAATATCTCCGCCTACAATATCCATCACCCGCTTCACCAGAGCCAGCCCCAGCCCATTACCCTGGGTCGCATGAGAGGTGTCACCCTGGTAAAATTTTTCAAAAATATGTTGTCCTACTTCTGGTGGAATGCCACAACCGGTATCCGATACCCGCACAACCGCATTTTCTCCCTCCGTGGTCAGGGAGAGGGTTATTTTGCCATTATCCTCCGTAAATTTGATGGCGTTGGAGAACAGGTTGTTCCAAACCAGAGAGAGCAGCTGCCCATCGGTATCCACAAAAACTTCCTCTTCCACACTGGTTTCGATTTCCAAATTTTTTTCTTCCCATGCTCCTTCAAATGAAAGCAAGGCCTTGGTTGGCTCTAAACATCAGACTCTTTTGGAAGCTTCTTCCCTGAGAATTTCTGGAGCAATTTGGATACATAGTAGGAAACACAGGCCCACAAGGTCATCATGGCAAAGTACTCTCCGAAGAAAAGCGCAAGGGGCTGCTCCATATCGAAAAATACAAATTCACTGCGCAGGAACAAATAATCGGCAATATTATGTTTAAAGAAAGCATAGACGCCAAAGCCACAGATTACCAGCGCCAGAATCCGTAGAATCCAGGTGCGAAGAGATGAGGGTTTCATCTTTCCGCCCATCTTCCGCACCATTCCCATGATCATGCCCCAGTGCAGGCCGAGATGGACACTCATCAGGATGAAGCCCCAATAAGACGCCAACATATGCAGTGTCCGGGCAAAGCTCATACTGCCGTCAATAGGCAGAAATACAAACACCTCTCGGGATAGGATGACACCGCTGACCATCAGGCCAATCATGGAGACAAAAACTAGAACATTCACAATCGTCTGCAAAATCCGAAGAGCGCCATACCTTCCCTTTATCAAGTTCCTATACCACCGCCAGTTCAGGATATGGTGCAGGATAAACAGCAGAAACATGGCGGCTCCCAACCATTCATGGGCCGTTTCGCCAATGAGCATATAGGCCATCTGGCAAAACAACAGAACCGTCATAATCAAGTCTATCCCCATTTTTAGCATCATTTTGGGTTTCATGAAAAAATATCCTCCCGCATACTTATGATGTATTTCGTGTCTATCTCCCAGGTAGAATCCAGAATTTCTTAAATGGGGTAAAGCAGTGCTTTCGTTATTCCCCAAAATAGGCCTGGATTGTCTGCATCCTGTCCACCTGTCCCACATGAAAAGGACAACGGGAATCACAATGGCCGCAGCCAATACAATCCCCCGCTTTGGTGTCCAAATGGGCATAGTGATCTTTCGCCAACTCGTCTCCCGCCAGCGCCAGATCGTAATA
Organism: Zongyangia sp.; assembly: GCF_965361945.1. Classification (NCBI taxonomy): domain Bacteria; kingdom Bacillati; phylum Bacillota; class Clostridia; order Eubacteriales; family Oscillospiraceae; genus Zongyangia; species Zongyangia sp. The sequence continues at coordinate 2,827 of NZ_CBDTOK010000171.1, forward strand.
TTTATTAATTAGGCCCACATCCAATCCAGCGGGGCAGGGCTGGCAATGGTTACAATAAACACAGACTCCCGCCGCTTCCTGGGGAGCAAAGGTTCCCAGAATCGAATAGTCCTTTTCTTCTGATCCCGCCTCTACAAAGCCGAGAATGCGCTGGAGATCTTTTCGATTGCGTACACCGGGGAGCACGGTCAAAACACCAGGCTTACCCAACGCATACTGAATACATTGGTATTCTGTCAGTGCCCTTCCAAAAGGCGAGGTTCTGGCGTTGAGCAATTGCCCTCCGGAAAACGCCTTCATGACCGAGATCCCGACGCCTTTGGCCTCACAACGCCGGTAAAGATTCTGTCGCTGCTCCACATCTCCAATAGCAAATTCCCCTTTTTTCTGATAATCATAGGCCGGATTGATGCTAAACATCAGCATATCAAGAATTCCCGTATCCAGCACCGTCTCCACGATGCTTGGCGTATGGGATGAAAGGCCGATATGTCGGACTACGCCATCTTCTTTCAGCTTCAATATGTAATCCAGGATGCCGCCTTTGAGGGCATGATGCAGATCGGATTCTTCATCAATACAATGGAGAAATCCGAAGTCAATGTAATCGGTTTTCAGGGCATTAAGCTGCCAATCAATAGAACGCTTGATCGTATCCAAATCCGTTGTCCAGCTATATTTACCGCCCTGATAATTGGCGCCGAAGTGGATCTGAAAATATGCTTTTTCCCGCTGGCCTGCTAGGACCCTGCCGAAGGCGGAAAAGGGAGCCCCATCGGCAGAAGCCAAATCGAAATAATTGATCCCATTTTCCAGGGCCATGGTGATTGTAGCTTCCATTTCCTTCTCCCCAGCCATACCGATGGAACTGGTACCAAAACCAAGCACACTGATTTGTTCGCTTCCATGAGGCAACTTCCGATATTCCATAAAACGTTTCTCTCCCCTACTGCAAATATTTCAATCTATGAAATTCCTTGCAAGCCTATTATAAATAGGAATTGGCCCAATGTCTAATGCTTATGTCCAATCGCAATCAATGCTTATAAAGCATAAACAAATTCCGTAACTTGGATCAAAATATCGGCAATATAGGATGATAGGCCATTCTAGTGATCTCCATAACGACGGTTTTGCCTGTTTGGCGAGAACAATTTTAAGTATTATTTCAACGCTCCACCATCTTGGAATGCGTTGCCCACCTTTTCCCCCAGCACATGATAAGCCCTGTGGACCGGCTCAAAGGATATGGGACGGAATTTCGTGAAGTCAATCTTCCCGTCTGCTCCTAGGGCACTTTCATCAACACTGACATTGACAATTTGACCGATGATATTTCCATCTTCGCTGTACTTGAGGAACTTGCATTCTAGCGCTACAGGCAATTCATCCAGAATGGGGGCATTGATAAAAGAAGATTTTGTGGTATGAAAGCCAGATTTCTCCATCTTTTTGTGTTCTGTGTTGGCGGAGACCATGCCTACATAATCAGAAGGGATCACATGGTCGGCGTCCGCAAAGCTGATTGTAAAAGCGCCCTGGGCCTCAATATTCTTGGTGGTTTTATGGCCAGCGCTCAGGCAGAGCACCACCTTGTCGGCATCATAGAGTCCGCCCCAGGCCGCATTCATAGCATCAGCGGTTCCATCCTCGTTATAAGTGCCGATAATAAGCACCGGCAGGGGGAAAAACCAAGATTCTGTTCCAAAATTATTTCTCATGACAGATACTCCTTTTTATTTCTGTTCATCTACTGCGGGAATCGTCTCCGCATATCTCTTTAGCATTTCTGGGGTGCTGGTATAATAGCGTTTTTGCCGATCCAGGCCACCGATCTTCTCCATCTCCTCCGGAGTGAGGGAAAAGTCGAACAGCGCGAAATTATCCTGAATATGTGCCGGGTTTTTGGAGCCGGGGATGACAATGTTGCCGTCCTGGATATGCCAGCGCAGAATAATCTGAGCATTGGATTTCCCGTATTTATGGGCAAGTTCAGTAAACAACGGTTCCTGGATAAGCGCTTTGTCTCCATGGCCCAGCGGATACCATGCCTGGATGACTATCCCCTCTTGGGAAAGAAATTGTTTTAATTCCTTTTCTTGAGAGTAAGGATGCACTTCGGTCTGCAATACTGTTGGCTTTATCTCACAGATCTTTAGTATCTCCTGAATCTGCTCCACTGTGAAGTTAGAAAGGCCGATGGCTTTCACTTTTCCCTCCTGATAAGCCTTTTCCATCAGCTGATAGCCAGCTACATAATTTCCGGCCGGCTGGTGGAGAAGGAGCAGATCAATATAAGAGGTATCCAGCCGTTCCAGGGTCTTTTCTACCGCGTCCGGTTGTTCATAAAAGCTGGGCCAGAGTTTTGTCTCCAAAAAAATCTCCTCCCGAGCGACCCCGGATGCCTTGATAGTCCGTCCCACAGCCTTTTCATTGAGATAGGCATTGGCTGTGTCAATCAGACGGTATCCACACCCCAACGCATGGAGAACAGATGCCTCTGCATCATCCGGAGCCAGCAGAAAGGTACCAATGCCTGCCATAGGTATCTTGACTCCATTGTTTAGCTCGGCATATTCCATGGCCAATTCCTCCTTTTTATTCATTGCAACTATTTTGCAACAGTATGATTCATCTTGGCCGGCATTACGCCATAAACTGCCGACATTTGCATATGATTTAAAGCCTCATCCAAGGCATTGATTTCCGATTCCGTCAGCGGGATTGCGGCAGCGCCCATATTTTCCTTCATCCGCTCCGGTTTGCGTGTTCCCGGAATGGGGACAATCCATGGCTTTTTACAGAGCATCCACGCCATGGAAATCTGGGCAGGTGTGGCGTTTTTCTGTTTTGCCATGTGATGAAGCAGTTCTAACAGTTTTTGATTTTGATCCACTGCCTCATCGGTAAACTGTGGCATGGCAGCCCGGTAGTCGTATTGTCGGTCGAAGTGTTCCCCCTTGCCATATTTGCCGGTGAGAAATCCGTTTGCCATGGGAGAGAAAGCCACCAAGCCCACTCCCAATTCCTCTAACACTGGAAACAGGGATTCATAGTGTCTCGCCATCATGGAGTAGCGGTTTTGTACCGCGGTCACCGGGCAAACCCGATGAGCCCGGCGCAGATAATCCTCGTTGGCTTCTGAAATCCCCCAGTGGGTAATTTTCCCTTCCCGGATCAAGTCCGCCATGACGCCGGCTACTTCCTCTGGGCTGATGGCTGGGTCAATGCGATGTTGAAAATACAAGTCAATATGATCGGTTTGCAGACGTTTGAGCGAGTCTTCCACCGATTTTCTAATTGTCTCCGGCCGGGAATCCGGAACCAACGGCAAAGGCACCTTGCCGCTTGCAAAATCAAAGCGCAGGCCAAATTTGGTGGCGATGATCACCTTGTTCCGGTAAGGCGCCAACGCTTCCCCCACCAGGCGTTCATTGACATGGGGATCTGCCGGTGTTCCATACACCTCTGCGGTGTCAAAAAAAGTGTAACCAATATCTACCGCCTGCCGGAGCAGGTTGATTGTATCCTTCTCTTTCGTCGGGGCCCCATAAGCGTGGGAAAAGCCCATACATCCCAGACCCACGGCGGAAACTGTCAGATCCTTACCCAATGTTCTTGTCTGCATGTCGAATGTCATCTCCTTTGTCTCTATTATAGGCTTGCCGGATACAAAGCAGAAGTTTCCTTTTGTTTGGCAGTTGCAACCTAAAGGTTATCATCGTCCTTGGGCAGAGGGGCTCAACCGTTTCAAGGTAAAAGCATAGATTCCCAAAGAGACAGGCAGCATGATGATTTCTACTACCAACTGTGTCCAGATCAT
>NZ_CBDTOK010000172.1:0-19673 GCF_965361945.1 Zongyangia sp.
GTAATGCTCCAATCTCTGCAAAATAGGTAGAGCGAACGCCGCCGTCTTCCCGGTCCCGGTCTGCGCGCAGCCTAGAATATCCCGCCCTTCCAGGGCACTAGGAATTGCCTGAGACTGAATTGGCGTGGGGATTTGATAGCCCTCCTCCTTGATCGCCCGCAACAGTGGAGGAAGTAAATGCAATTGTTCAAAACTAATCAATATGGTTACCTATCCTTCTTATACCAAATATTCCACATCTATGTATGGATGCTAACTTATCAAATAATATATTAAGTATACCACATTTTACACAAAAAACAAACCTTCTATTTGGATATAATTCCTGTAGAAATAAAAAACACCCGCTTAACATGAAGCGGGTGTTTTCCGGATATTATCTTACTGAAAATCCTCGATGGACTTAACAACTGTATGCTCAATAGGTTTCCAAGTAATCTTTTGAAACAGGGCACAAACCGCAATAGGAATGTAGGTCATCATAAAAATCGGGAAGGTGAAAAGATATAGGATTTTCTTTATTGGGTGGGCATGAATTTCTTTCCACTCGGTAAGCGTGGTCAATGTTCCCATAAGAAAGGCAATCAGATAAAGGTTCAGGCAGGAACCCAGGATAGAAATCAGGGTAGCTGGAATGATTTGGGGGGTAACATTGATATTAAAGATACCGACCATACAGAAAATGCCGTTAAACAGGATACTGGCAAAGGTGACAAACATAGCAGGAGAGACATTCATCATCATATCATAGCAGGAAAAGCTTCTCTTCGCCAAAGCTCCCACCGCTAGCTTCCTTCCATACCGGCCAAAGACCTGGTAGTTGCCTTTGGTCCAACGCAGCCGTTGGTTCCAGGACTGGCGAAAAGAGATGGGCTGCTCGTCAAACAGCTTGGCATTGGCACAATATCCGATTTTCTCTCCATGCAGCACACTGTCCACTGTAAACTCAATATCTTCGGTGAGCAGGTAGTGCTTCCAGCCATTGTTTCTTTCGATAATCTCACGGTGTACAAGAAAGCCTGTACCCGAAATTGCGCAACTGGTATGCAGACGCATCCGCACATGGTTTAGGTATTTTGCCTCCCGCAAAAACCATAGGGAATATCCGGCGGAAATCCAGTTAGAGTCATAGTTTTTGGAGTTGCGATAGCTGGTAATCACTTTATATCCATTGTCAAATACCTTGTTCATCTCCCGGATATAGTTTTCATCCAGAAGATTGTCTGCATCAAAGATGAAAAATCCCTCATATTGATCACAAAGCCCGTCATCTTTCATTCGGTGAAAAAGGTAATCCAGAGCATAGCCCTTACCTACCAACTGGCGGTTAAACCGCTCATAGACCTTTGCCCCGGACTGACGGGCCACCTGCGCCGTGTCATCGGTACAGTTATCTGCAATGACAAAGATATCAATCAGCTTTTGAGGATAATTTTGTTTCTTGATACTGGCAATCAACGCAGGTATAACCGAACGCTCATTGCGGGCTGGAATTACTACGGCAAAACGGTGATCCTTCTTTGCCTGATATTTCTTGGGTTGAAGAAAAATACCCAAAATAGCATATAAGATTTGATACGAGTAACAAACAGTGAAAAAAATACAAAGTGCCAGGTTGACACCACGGATAACTGCAAGCATTTCAGATGTCCCCTCTCCACCCTCATCAGTTTTCTATGGAGGGTTCTTTTGGTTTCCTTATTTTTCATCATAGGACATCATTTCGATAAAAACAATGAAGTTTCTCTTACTTTATCTTAAGGAAGTCTTAATTTTACATGAATTTCATATTCTATTTTTTCTCTATCAATACCGTCTTACCTTCTACTGGGCTGAAATCTTCTCCGCCAGCTCCTGCAGATAGACCCATCGCTCCATTTTTTCCGATAGTGTTTGATTAAGTTTCTCCTTTTGCTCTAAAAGCTCCTGTAGCCGGGTAAAATCACTGGTCTGCCTTCCCAGCGCCTGCTCCACTTCAGAGATCTGCTGTTCTAACGCCGCAATCTCCCCATCGATGGTTTCGTATTCCTTTTGCTCCTTATAGGTGAATTTCAGCTTTTCTGTCTTGACCTTTTTCCCTGTACCCGGTTCTTTCTCCATGGTCTTTTCCCGGGCTTTCAAGGCTTCCTGATGTATCTGCTGGTAATCGGTATAGCCCCCTAAGTATCTCTGAATTTTCCCATCTTCAAAGGCGAAAATATGATCGCACACCTTATCCAAGAAATATCGGTCATGAGATACGGTGAGTACCGCTCCCTGAAATTCTTCCAGATAATCTTCTAGTATAGAGAGAGTCTGGATATCCAGGTCATTGGTCGGTTCATCCAGCAGCAAAACATTGGGCGCTGTAATCAGGATTCCCAGAAGATATAGTCTTCTCCTCTCTCCACCGGAAAGGCGCCCGATTGTTGTGTACTGCAATGTGGAGTCAAATAAAAAGCGCTCCATCATCTGACTGGCGGAAAGATCCCCTTCCACCGTCTTCACCCGCTCTCCAAACTGGCGGATATAATCGATGGCCCGCAGGGAAAGATCCATCTCCTCACATTCCTGTGAGAAATATCCGATCTTGACCGTTTCTCCGATCTCCACCCGGCCGCTATCCGGCTGTAATAGGCCCACCATCACCTTGAGCAGTGTGGATTTTCCACACCCATTGGGTCCGATGACGCCGATACGGTCGTCCCGTAGAAGCTGATAGGAAAAATCTTGGAAGAGAGTCCTCCCTCCCATCGTCTTGGTGATACCGGAAATCTCAATGATCTTTTTTCCCAGACGGCTGCTGACCGATGACATCTCCATCGTCTGCCTCTCCAAATCCACCTGTTGCTGGCTCAGTTCATGGAATCGGTCCACCCGGAATTGGGCCTTGGTTCCACGAGCCCTTGCCCCCCGCTGTATCCACGCAAGTTCCTTTTTTAACAGGCTCTGTCTTTTTCTCTCCGTTGCCTGTGCCATTTCTTCTCGCTGGGATTTCAGCTCCAGATAGCGGGCATAATTGCCCTCGTACTGGTAGAGCTGTCCCCTATCGATTTCCAGCAGTCTGGTCGTCACCCTATCGAGAAAATACCTGTCATGGGTGACCATAAGCAGGGCTCCCTTGTAACGGGCAAGATAATCTTCCAACCATTGGACCATGCTGCTATCAATATGGTTGGTAGGCTCGTCTAAAATCAGCAATTGGGACTGGCTGGCCAGCGCCGCAGCCATAGCCACCCTCTTCTTTTGACCGCCAGACAGGGTGTTAATCGGCGCATCGAAATTATCGATGCCTAGCTTCTTTAAAATTGCCTTATATTCATATTCCTGGGATTCCTGCTGCGTCAGCGCCGCTCCCGCTTTCACCTGCTGTAAAACAGTCGTCCCTTCTGGAAACTCCGGATTCTGCGGCAGATACCCCACCTGGATACCTCCGGCTTTTGTCACAAAGCCCTGGTCGGGTTCCTCTACCCCTGCAATTATCTTTAGTAGGGTAGACTTACCAGTGCCGTTGACACCAATGATGCCGATTTTCTCCCCTTCCTCTACACCAAAGGAAACGTCGTGGAGAAGGGGCCTTTCGCTATAACTTTTTTCAATATGTTCTGCTGTGAGAATTGTCATGGTTTCTACTCCCGATTTTTTATCTGTGGTTATTATATCCCATCCCTAAATTGTGGTCAATTGAAGTCGCGGTATCCCTTGATTTTAGACACAATAAAATACTGTATCCGCCAGACACCAATGGGCACACAGAATCACTTTGGGAATACCATCTGAAAGGCGCTCTCTTTTCCTCATCAAAACAAAAGGAAGCGGCTGCAAAAACAGCCGCTTTTGATCCATCCTTTTTATCTGATTTCTCCCATAAAGAAAAGTGCCACCGTTCCAGGCCCTGAATGAGCGCCGATGATGGGGCTAATATTCCCCAGGATAAACTCATTAATACCAAACCTCTTTTTCACCAGTTCTTTAACAAAGAGGGCGTCTTCTTCACTGTCGCCATGGGAAATAAAGACTACATCATTTTGATAATTGCCCAGCTTCTTCTCCATATTGTCAACCAAAGCGATCAAAGACTGCTTACGGCCTCGAATTTTTCCTTCGGCGACCAGCTTTCCCGCATTGTCTACATGCAGAACCGGCTTAATTCCCAACACCGTTCCCACAACTGCGGTGGTCTTGGAGATTCGTCCGCCCCGATGGAGATATTTCAAATCTTCCACCGTAAAATTGTGGCACAGGTGAAGCTTGTTTTCCTCTAGCCAGGCCACCACTTCATCTAGGCTTTTTCCCTCTTTTTGAAGCTGAAGCGCCTTATGAACCAGAAGCCCCTGGCCCATTGAGGCACAAAGGGAATCCACTACCACAATTCTGCGGTCCGGGAACTCTTCCAGAAGGTCATCTCTGGCGATACACATGTTGTTAAAAGTACCGCTCAGTCCGGAAGAGAAGCAAATATGCACTAGGTCATAACCTTCTTTCACATATTTGCGGAAGAAATCCATGGCCTGATCTGGATTAATCTGTTGGGTTTTCGCCAGAGATCCACTGCGCATTTTGTCATAGAAATCGTGAATACCCATTGTGGGATCATCACCACGGTACGAAATATCATCCAGCGCATAGGTAAAATAGGTAACCCCTAAATGATTTTCTTCAATATACCAGTCTGGAAGATCCGCATTGTTATCTGTTGTAATGAGATACCCTTTTGTATCTGGCATTATTCCCACCTCGTTTCATAAAACATAGTCAATATGTTAAAATTATACTATATTTTACGCATAAATTCAAGCAAAATTGCCTATTTCCGAAAAGAGCCTGGAATTGTAGCGAAGATAACAAAATTGATTATCCTTTTTGGTTTATTTCCATAGAATCCACAATTTCTTTAAAGATAGGTGCTGCATAATCCCCACCAGATTCCTTTTCCTCACAAAGCACGACAATAGCATATCGATGTTCACCCACATCACAAAATCCGGAAAACCAAGCGTGGATGAGTTCTTCTCCATCTTTAAACATCCCAGTCTGGGCGGATGCCGTTTTGCCTCCCGCCACACAATGCTTCGGCTTTGCCTTCTTCCCACTTCCGTTGTCTATTACATTGATCATAAAATTTTGTACAATCCCTGCTGTTTTCTTGCTCATGACCGGGGTAGGCTCCAGAATGTCAATGGTCTCTACCAACTCCCCCCCCTGATCATCTGTAATGCCTTTAATGAGGCTTGGCGTCACTGCATAGCCGCCGTTGGCAATGGTGCTGATGAGCTTTGCAATCTGTATGGGTGTAGCCATCAGGGTACCCTGACCAAATCCAAGATTCGCTAGGGTAGCATCATTGAGTATCTCCTCTTTGGTGGTCATATGCCCAGCCGCTGATGCATAATCGGTGTAAAGGATATCCTCCTTGCCGAAACCAATGGCATCGGCCATTTTACCGATGTCATCATATCCTACCTGGAGCGCCAATTGGATAAAGTAGGGATTACAGGAAACTTCCACCGCCCGGTTCATGTCAGAGTAGCCATGTCCAGACAGATCATGGCAGTGGAAAATCTGTCCCTGAATATCGATTGCTCCCTGGCATTCATAGGTGGTATCGGGAGAAATGCCCTGCTCAAGCGCTGCGGCACAAACCAGCAGCTTAAAGGTTGAACCAACATTGTAGGGGGTCATGGTTCGGTTGATAAGCGGACCTTTTTCATTGTCGAGAGAGGCCCCCACATCCTCCGGGTCATAATCTGGAACACTGACCAATGCTTTGATCTCCCCAGTGGCTGTATCCATCACCACCACAGCGCCTTTTTCAATACCCTTTCGGGCCGCTGTCTCTGCAATGCGCTGGATATCCTTGTCTATGGTGAGAACTACTCCCTTTTGGTTGTTGCCTTCTTCAATGACCTCTAGCTGACCGCCTGTCAATGCCTGCCCTAGCGCATTCACCTGATACCGCACAGACACTCTCTTGGTGCTCTCGCTTAAAATATCGTCAAATACTCGTTCCAATCCGTCTACGCCGTGGCCTTCAGCATCCAGATAACCGATGACATGTTGACATAAGTGTTCGGAGCCATAGCGGTTGGGTTGGTCAAATAAAGTAATATTCTCGTTGTTGATATCCAACGATCCTAGGTTGACCGTAAACGGCTTGTAATCCTCACTTTTTTCCACGACATAATCTCGCTTTTCCCCTCCGAGAAGGCTTGTCAGAGCGGTAATCGACTCCGGCGTCGGGATGACCGCAGCAATATGATCTACCGCTGTGTTGACTAAAGGCTCCATGTTGGTGTCGTAGAACATTCCCCGGGCTGTGGTTACATCCATTCGATAGGAGCTCTGATTGTCAGCCGCCATGGCCAGTGTATCCTGCACTGAAAGGGAAAATACGCGAAAGAAAATGAGACTGAAGATCAGCACCATGACAGAGAGGATTCCCACTACTCTTTTCCACATGAAAGATCCTCCTTTGAAAATAAACTAACATTTATTTTGCCCTTTCCTGTGGAAAATATTTTATATTAAAAAAGTGCAAAAAAATAGCGGCCATCGCCGCTATTTTAGGGATATCTGATGCATCACTGGGTTACATACTGTTTGGCGGTAAAAGAATCCACCTCCAGTTTTAGCATCAAAACAGCATCAATATGTTTTTCTTCCAAAGGCAGGTGCTCTCCATGAAATTTTTTCATCAGGTTGAAAAGCATCTTCCGCTTTTCTTCCCTCTTTTCAATCAGCTGCACCCTTCCTTCCCCCATAATACTGGCATAGGTCATGCTATAATCGCAGCCTCGAGGGCCTGTAATCAAATGATATGACCGGTCAATCGAAAAAGCCGCCATGGGGTTCTTTCTTAGGATCTCGACCTTTCTTCCACTAGCCGCGCTGTGAAAATATAAAGACAGCTTTCCATCTTCCAGGGTATAGCCAAAATTAAGAGGAACTACATAGGCTTTTCCATCCTCCACAAGGCCCAGGTGGCATACCTCGCATTCTTCTAAGATTTCACGGATCCGTGTAAGATCCGTCACTTCTCGCTCTTTTCTTCTCATCAATCTACTCCCTCTGCAAATAAATCCGCCGCCTTCTTTGCAATCCGTTCCCCGAAGATCTCCGCCTGGGATAATCCGGTTTCCATACGATCCTTTACAATGACGGCGCCCAGATGCAGATAGGGCTGGCCCAGGGCAGAGCCGCCAGAATAAACCATCATTCCTTTGACCAGCATATGACCCACTATATTCATAATTGCTGTATCGGCACCGCCCTGGACATAGTCGGCTGTAGCATAGGCGGCTCCCAGCTTTCCTTCCAGCTTGTATTTTGAGGATTCATCAAACCATTTTTTGATCTGCCAACAGGTGTTGGCCAAATAGGTTGGTGTTCCAAATACTACCGCCCTGCTTTCCTTCAAAAAATCTTCATCGATTTCATCCAATGGAAAGGCTTTTGCTTCCATTCCCTCGATTTTCTCAGCTCCCCGCTGGATTGCCAAGGCAGTGTCACGGGTTCTCCCTGTTTTGCTATAATAGAGTATAGATAGTTTCATAGTTGCTCCTCCTCTTAAAAACGGATGGAACCTTCCGGTTCCATCCGTTTTTCCTATCTCTTGACAGTACCAATATCCTTACGATAATGGGCAGCGTCAAAGTGGATGTGCCCTACCGCGTCGTAGGCCTTGGCAAGCGCCTGTTTCAGGTCATCCCCTACCGCAGTAACACCCAGCACCCGACCGCCGGCTGTGACGATTTTTCCGTCCTTTAGCGCCGTGCCGGCGTGGTAAACCGTAATATCCTTCATGGCTGCCACATCTTCCAAACCAGAGATCTCTTTACCGGTCTCATACTTTTTGGGGTAGCCTCCAGAAGCCATGATGACGCAAGCGGAGGCTTTGTCTTCCCACTGGACATCGATTTCGCTGAGACGTTCCTCGTAAATGGCGTCAAAAATTTCGTACAGGTCCGTTTTCAGCAAGGGGAGAACGACCTGGGTTTCTGGATCTCCAAACCGGCAGTTATATTCAATGACATAGGGGCCCTTGGGGGTCAGCATAAGGCCGAAGTAGAGGCATCCCTTGAATGGCCGCCCCTCCTTGTTCATTGCCGCCATGGTGGGAAGGAAGATCTCCTCCATACACCGCTTGGCCATTTCAGGGGTGTAGTAAGGATTGGGAGCAATGGTCCCCATTCCTCCCGTATTCGGGCCGGTATCCCCGTCCCCAATACGCTTGTGATCCATAGAAGAAACCATCGGCACCATTGTCTTAGAATCGGTAAATGCCAAAACCGACACCTCTGGTCCGGTAAGATATTCCTCAACTACCACCTGATTGCCCGATTCCCCGAAGATTTTGTCCTCCATAATGGAATGGACGCCATCCATAGCCTGGGTCAGATCTTCGGCAATAATCACGCCCTTGCCCAGAGCCAGTCCATCGGCCTTGATGACAACGGGAAACTCGTTTCTCTCCTTGATATAATCAATGGCGCTTTTGGCGTCGTAAAACACCTCATAAGCCGCCGTAGGAATATGATACTTCTTCATCAGGTTTTTAGAAAATACCTTGCTGCCCTCAATGAGAGCCGCTTCACCCCTAGGGCCAAAGGTCTTAATTCCCTCCTGATTGAGGGCGTCTACCATGCCAAGCACCAACGGATCATCAGGAGCCACTACCACCATGTCCATGTGGTTGGCCTTGGCAAATTTGACAACTCCGTTAATATCGGTGGCCTTTACCGGTACCGGGGTGGCAATCTGATTGATCCCTGCATTGGAGGGACAACAGTATAGCTCCGTTACCTTGGGAGACTGTTTCAGTTTCAGCGCAATGGCATGCTCACGACCGCCTGAGCCCACGATTAGAACTTTCATCGCAACCTCCATTTCTGCGGCAGTGGAAAATGCCTGCTGGCCTGCTTCCTCTGCCACTTTTGCCGCCTTTCTGGAAGAGCGGCCCATTAAAATTTATTCTCCAGGAAAATTTTAGTGTTTAAAATGGCGCATTCCTGTAAAGACCATGGCGATTCCCGCCTTGTTGCAGGCGTCAATGCTCTCCTGGTCGCGGATGGAACCACCCGGCTGAATAATAGCGGTAATACCGGCCTTTTCAGCAGCTTCCACACAGTCAGAGAAGGGGAAGAAGGCGTCAGACGCCATCACAGAACCCTTGACCTTGTCCCCGCCGTATTTAATGGCCAGTTCCAAAGCAGTAATCCGGTTGGTCTGCCCCGGTCCTACACCGACAGTCTGATCTCCTTTGGCCAAGACAATGGCGTTGGACTTGGTATGTTTGACAACTCTCCACCCGAAGAGCAGATCTTTCATCTCTTCTTCTGTGGGAGCGCGGTCGGTAACCACCTTCAAGTTCTCAGGAATATACAGCTGGGTATCGATTTCCTGAACCAAAAGACCGCCAGCGACCTTCTTCATGTCCATCATGTCGGGAGTATTGGGTTTTGCAAGCCCCTCAAGCTCCAAAAGCCGGATATTCTTTTTCTTGGTCAGGATTTCCAGGGCTTCTTTGGAGAAGGAGGGAGCAATGATGATCTCCAGGAAAATCTTCGCCAGTTCTGTAGCGGTGGCCTCGTCTACCTCCCGGTTGAGGGCGACAATACCGCCGAAGATGGAAACTGGATCTGCCTCATAGGCCTTTTGATAAGCCTCCAGAATGGTGCTGCCCAAGCCAACACCGCAGGGATTTGCATGCTTGACCCCTACCGCACAGGGCACATCATAGCCAAACTCCTTGATGACATCCAGCGCACCGTTAGCGTCGTTAATATTGTTATAAGAAAGCTCTTTTCCATGGAGCTGTTTGGCAGAGGAAAGCACATTGTCGCGGTTGCCAATCTCTTTGTAGAAAGCAGCCTTCTGATGAGGATTCTCGCCATAGCGCATCTGCTGTACCTTCTCAAAGGTCATGGTCAGGGTATCGGGAAGGTTATCCTTGCCCAGCTGGCCACGCAGATAATTGCAGATCATGGCGTCATAGGAGGCAGTGTGCTCAAACACCTTATATGCCAACTCAAACTTGGTCTCTTTGGAGATGCCTCCAGCTTTAAGACCATCGATTACCGTCTTGTAATCCGCCGGATCTACCACAACGGCCACATCCTGCCAATTCTTTGCGGCTGCACGGATCATGGTGGGGCCGCCGATGTCGATGTTTTCAATGGCCTCTTCCAGCTGTACGCCTGGTTTCAGGATTGTCTGCTTGAAGGGATAAAGATTGATGGCGACTACGTCAATGAGGGTAACCCCTAATTCTTCTACCTGGCGCATGTGCTCTGGATTGGAGCGCATGGCCAAAATGCCAGCATGCACCAATGGATGCAGGGTTTTTACACGGCCATCCAGGCACTCGGGAAAACCGGTGATGTCGGATACACCTGTCACCTGAACCCCATTCTCCCGCAGCACTTTTGCTGTGCCGCCGGTGGAAACCACTTCATAGCCCAGGGCTTCCAGCTCCTTGGCAAATTCTACAATTCCAGTCTTATCAGAAACACTGAGAATCGCTCTCTTCTTCATTGCAAACATCCTTTCTCCTTATTTTTTCCCTGTTCAAACTGCTGGCAAAGCATTTGCACTGCCTTGGGGAGCAGTTCCCATTCCGCTTCTTCCATTACCCGGCGCTGCAAGGTTTCCGGTGTATCCCCATCCTTGACCTCTACCGCCTTCTGTAGAATAATCTTTCCCCCATCTGTGACCTCATTGACAAAGTGGACGGTTGCTCCCGTCACCTTGACTCCATAATCCAGCGCCGCCTGATGTACCCGCAAGCCATAGTAACCATCCCCACAAAAGGAGGGAATCAGGGCAGGATGAACGTTGATAATTCTATCCCGATAGGCGTCAGTCACTTCTTTCGATAGGATCGACAAAAATCCGGCCAACACCACAAGATCAATTTCATGGGCGTCCAGGATCTCGATCACCTTTCTTCCGTAGTCCACAGGGTCAGGATATTCTTTTCTTGAAACTACTGCGGTCTCAATCCCGTGGTTTCGCGCCCGCTCCAACGCGTAAGCCTTCGGGCTGCTAGAGAGGACCAGCGCCACTCTTCCATCTCGGATGATACCAGAATCCTGCGCATCCAAGATAGCCTGTAAATTGGTTCCGCCCCCCGAGACCAATACGGCGATTTTCTGCATCCGCTGTCTCTTCCTTCCCATTCTATTGGAGAAGATGGCCGCTTCCCAAGAATAGTCAAGCGGCCAAAATTCCTCTATTTGATTTCAATTCCCTCGCCTGCTTTGACCTGGCCAATAATATAAGCCGTCTCTCCACAGGAAGTAAGGATTTCTACTGCTTTGTCAGCCTGATCTTTCGGTACGATGACACACATACCTACACCCATATTAAAGGTGTTGTACATGTCGCGCATTGGAATCTGCCCCACCGTCTGGATCATCTTGAAGATGGGAAGGATGCGCAGGCTGGCACTGTCAATTGACGCCATCATTCCCGGCTTTAGGCAACGGGGAATATTCTCGTAGAACCCACCGCCGGTAATATGAGCGATAGCGCGGACAGATACAGATTCCATCAGCTTGAGCACAGGCTTGACATAGATTTTGGTGGGAGTCAGCAACGCCTCTCCCAGGGTCATGCCCAGCTCGTCACTGTACATGGTAAGATCATTTTTCTCTACATTGAATACCTTGCGCACCAAAGAAAAGCCGTTGGAGTGCACACCGCTGGAGGCCAGGGCGACGATGACATCCCCCTCTTCCATCGTGTTTTGATCCAAAATCTTTTCTTTGTCTACAACACCTACCGCAAATCCAGCTAGGTCGTATTCATCTTCGGGATAGAAGCCCGGCATCTCCGCCGTTTCTCCGCCGATCAGAGCGCATCCTGCTTGGACACAGCCCCCCGCCACGCCAGAGACAATCTGTGCCACCCGTTCTGGCACATTTTTGCCCACAGCCACATAGTCAAGGAAAATCTGTGGCTTAGCACCAGAACATACAATGTCGTTGACGCACATGGCCACGCAATCAATTCCTACAGTATCATGTTTATCCAGCAAAAATGCGATTTTCAGCTTGGTGCCAACACCATCAGTTCCCGCTACCAACACCGGGTGTTTTGTCTCGGAAAGATCCAGCTCGAAAAGTCCACCAAAGCCTCCCAAGCCCGAAAGTACGCCAGAGGTCATGGTTTTGGCTACATGTTCCTTCATCAGTTCTACTGCTTTGTATCCGGCTGTTACGTCAACACCGGCCGCCTTATAGCTGTCGCTGTAGCTATTCATTATCGACCAACTCCCCTGTTTGCCTTTTTATTTTTTCTTTTCACTCAGCTTTGTCTCAAATTTATCCTTGGGCATTTCCGAAGGAACCTCGATGGGATAGTTTCCGGTAAAGCATCCCACACAGAATTCACTGTCGGGGATTCCGGCAATCTTCTGGACGTCTTCCACCGTCAGGAATCCTAAACTGTCAACTCCAATATGTTTTGCCATCTGTTCTTCATCCATCTTACATGCCAAGAGCTTGTCACGGCTGTCCACGTCCACACCAAAATAACAGGGATGACGGAACGGCGGGGAAGATACCCGCATATGCACTTCCGTAGCGCCCGCTTCTTTCAGCAGATCGACAATCCGCGCGCTGGTAGTACCGCGGACGATGGAATCATCCACCAACACTACCCGTTTTCCCCGGACGGTAGCCTCCAAAGCATTCAGTTTAATCCGCACTGCGTTCTCCCGCTGCGTCTGGGTGGGTTGGATAAAGGTTCTGCCCACATAACGGTTCTTGATAAATCCTACGCCATAGGGGATACCGGACTGCTTGGCAAATCCCAAGGCGGCATCCAAGCCTGAATCAGGCACACCGATGACAACATCCGCCTGCACTGGATGACGCAGGGCAAGGTAAGATCCAGCCCGCTGCCGCGCTTCATGAACACTGCTTCCCTCAATGACAGAATCAGGACGGGCAATATAAACATACTCAAATACGCACATATTACACTTATGGCCACAGTGGGTCTTGATGCTACGCTCTCCGTCCTTATCCACCACCACGATTTCACCCGGTTCAATATCCCGGATAAATTTTGCGCCCAGGCTATCCAACGCACAGCTTTCAGAAGCGAATATGGTAGAATTATCCAGTTTGCCGATACAAAGCGGACGGAACCCATTGGGATCGCGGGCTGCGATCAACTTGGTCGGGGACATAATGACCAGACTGTAAGCGCCTTTGATGCGCTTCATCGCCCGCTCCACGGCCTCTTCGATGGATCCGCAGCTGAGCCGCTCTTTTGTAATCGTATAAGCGATAACCTCGCTATCATTGGTGCTGTGGAAGATAGCGCCTTCCAGTTCTAGTTCCTCCCGCAGCTGCCTGGCGTTGACCAAGCTGCCATTGTGGGCCAGGGCCATAGGTCCCTTAATATGGCGGATATACAGCGGCTGGGCATTGCTGCGACTGGCGTTACCCATGGTAGAATAACGCACATGTCCCACTGCCATCTGTCCCTTGCCCAGTTTGGAAAGAACGTCTTTATTGAAAACTTCTGGTACCAGTCCTACATCCTTGTGGGCAGTAATAATACCGTCATCATTGACAGCAATTCCACAGCTTTCCTGCCCACGGTGTTGCAAAGCATACAGGGCAATATAAGTCAGTGATGCAACATCGTGGTTGTCCCTGTCGTAGATGCCAAATACACCGCATTCTTCATTGAGTTTATTAAGCACAGAGGTTCCTCCCATGTTCCAATTTCTCAGATTATTCACCCAATAGGCGTTTCATAATCTCCTGATAAGCTCCTTCCACATTACCCAAATCTCTGCGGAAACGGTCTTTATCCAGCTTCTCACCGGTAACGCTATCCCAGAAACGGCAGGTATCAGGAGAAATTTCATCGGCCAGTACAATGGTGCCGTCATTGGTCTTGCCGAATTCCAGCTTGAAGTCAATCAGCTCAATGTTGAGATCTTTCAGATAATCAGAAAGGATCTCATTGATCTTAAAAGAGTAATCAGCGATAAGCTTCAGCTCCTCCGGAGTGGCCAGTTCCATGGCGAACACGTGATAATCATTGATCATCGGATCACCCAGCTCATCATCCTTGTAGCTATACTCCAGAACAGTCTTGGCCAACTTTTTCCCCTCCGGGATTCCCAGCCGCTTGGAAAGGGAACCGGCAGCAATATTCCGGACAATGACCTCCAAGGGGATAATTTTCACCCTTTTGACAACGGTTTCCCGGTCAGAAATCTCCTCCACAAAATGGGTGGGAATCCCCTTGGTTTCCAGCATCTTCATCAGATGATTGGTTACCCGGTTGTTGATAATCCCCTTGTCGTGGATAGTTCCTTTTTTCTGGCCGTTAAACGCAGTTGCATCGTCCTTGTAATCTACAATTACCAGATTGGGATCGTCGGTGGCGAATACCTTTTTTGCCTTACCCTCATAAAGCTGTTCCATTTTTTTCATCTTGATATCCTCCCGTTCAATTATTAACCGTTGTTTTGTGGTTCTCAATCATAGCTCACCAAGCTGTGCCTGGAGTTTTTTATCCTTCTCTATCACCTTTTCCACCATATCTTTTTTCATAGCAGAAAGCTGATCCGCAATCTTTTCGTCCTCAATGCCTAACATCTGCAGAGCCAAAATAGCAGCATTTTCCGCGCCGTCAATAGCCACAGTAGCTACTGGGATACCAGAAGGCATCTGCACTGTAGCCAAAAGAGCGTCCAATCCATCCAGGGTAGAGGACTTGACCGGGATTCCGATGACTGGCAGTGTTGTATGTGCTGCCAATACTCCAGCCAGATGGGCTGCTTTGCCAGCCGCCGCGATGATAACACCAAAGCCATTATCCCGCGCCTTCGCTGCAAAGGAACAGGCCAACTCCGGCGTGCGGTGGGCGCTCATTACGTGGACCTCCACTTCTACACCAAAGCTTTTCAGCTTTGTTACGCAACCTTTTAGAACCGGGAAATCGCTGTCACTTCCCATAATAAGTGCAACTTTTTTTGCCATCACACAATCTCCTTACTTCATTGATTTTCACGTAAAAAGGCTACGTGCAGAGGTTGCACGTAGCCCTTATGATTACAGTTTTCCGCTCATTGGCACACGGGGTCCCGAGGGAATCAGGTGCATTTCCGCCATTTGATACATCCTGCCCACACCACTCGCAAATATTCTATTGAAAATTGCTGTTAGTACCATCACAATACCCCGCTCATATTCAATATACTTCTAATCATAAACGATGACAGCCGGAAAAGCAATTGTCAAAAATGAATGGGAATTCTTCCCCGATAGCAGAAGCAATCGGTCAATTTTTACATATTCTTTACTTTTCAGTCCAAATGCCTTTATCTTTGCATGCTTTCTATTTTATTCCTGCAAAATTAATTCACTATCGATCGATAAATGAACTACCTCCACGATTTGTGTCTTTCTCATGATTTCGTAATATGATAGACGTCTCTGCCTTTCTTCATCTACCACTAGCTGAGTACCTCTTTCTGGCCATAGTGTTTATAACAGCTCACTCCCGTTTTGATTTTCTTGCTCGCTTTATGTCATACTGTTTTCTATACAAAAGAAGCCCCAGGTCGGAACCTAGGGCTTCTTTTAACGGTTGAGTAGATAAATACCAAAATTGAGATATCCGGCGAATATCAGCCACGCCAAATATGGGATGAGCAGATATCCGGCTGCCGGTCTGATTTTATAGAAGGAGACCAGAACGATCACGGTCACCATGATAAGCAACAGCAGGACGACAAAAGCCGCCAGAGGCTGCTTAAGGCCAAAAAATACAGGCGTCCAGGAAAAGTTGAGGAGAAGATTCACCCCATACCATAGCAGAGCATTCCGTTTTGCTTCCCCTGATGCGTTGCTGCCTACCACCAAGGTGGCCGCAAGAGCCATGAGAAGGTACAAAACGCTCCATACCACCGGGAAGACCCAGTTAGGCGGGGACAGGGGCGGCTGGATAAACTCGCCATAGGCCGCTGCCGGATCGGTCAGCATACCGATGGCTGTACCTCCGCCTAAGGTAATCAAAATCAATAATAAAAAAATCCCCCACCGAAATCGTTTTGCCATCATCAGGATTCCTTTCTCTCTATAAGTTGACTTTCTATATTGTTACCGAATACAAAAAAGATATGCTTTCTCTCTCCACTCTATACCAGAAGATACAGCATAGATCTGTCAGTTTTTAAAAGAAAGTTTCAGCGCTTTGGCAAATTGTCTTTTTCTCCGCTACTTGCTATAATGAATATAACCTTATGACGAATGTGAAGTTTCAAACGACAAACAAAAATTAGGAAAAACATGATTGACTTGGCAATTGGGAAAGGCAGGCAAAAATGAAGATTTCAAAACAGTCACACAGCAAAGACATCCTCATTTTATCCCTGCCCGCCTGGATCCCTCCTGTGCTCTTTGCTTTGTATTATCCCCTCTTTTCCTATTTAATTGAGCCGGGCTTTGGCCCTGCACCAGCTGATTCTGTGATTCCCGGTGTCAGCGCCAACGATATCACCTACCTATTTTTTGCAGGCGCTCTCGTCCTTTGCCTGCTTGCCATTGTCATCCTCAAGGGAAAACTGGCCAATCTGTGGCAAAAAGTCCTTTATGTCTTTTTCGCCATCGCTTTAGACTGTGCGCTGTGCTGGTTCTTCCTCCAAATGCTTCTCCATTAGCAAAGGAGCTATTATGAAAAAAAAGATCATCCCCCTTTTTCTTTTCCTGATGGGAATATTTTGTCTTCTTTTTTCTCTGATTCCCATCTGTTTTTATCATATCTTTAATCTCGGTGCGCTCCTGCTGTTGGCGGCAGGGCTTTTTTTCATCTCCATCGGCATCTTCTGGCATCCCCTGTGGAATTGGTATCGTCAAACGCCAAAACTTTGGGGCAAACGGCTTTTTTCTATAGGCTGCGGTGTTTGCTTGGCTGGTATCCTCTGCCTGACTGGATTTTTCACCGTTATGGCCAAAGCCGCCTACTTCACCCCTCCTCAGGAGGGAGACAACACCGTTATCGTTCTTGGATGCCTGATTCAAGGCGATTCTCCCTCCCAAATGTTGGCTGGGCGGCTGGATAAGGCAGTCGCCTACCTGCAGGCCCATCCTCAGGCCCGTTGTATTGTATCCGGAGGCCAGGGGGAAAATGAGGATTATACCGAGGCCTATGTTATGGCAGAATATCTTATCTCCCATGGAATCTCACCAGACCGCATCCTGAAAGAAGAAGATTCTACCGACACTGAGGAAAATCTCCTTTTTAGCTCCCAGCTGATCCGATCCGAAGGTCTCAGTGAAGATGTCATCATTGTCACCGACGATTTTCACATGTTCCGGGCTATGGAGCGGGCCAGACAAAATGGTTTGACTCCCACCGCTCTTCCTTCTCAGCCTCCTTGGGCGCTGGCCCCCTGCTACTGGCTGCGGGAAGTTTTCGGAATTGTAGAAATGTATCTGTTTTAAAGTATCTCACCATAGACAAAGAGGGACGGGGCCCAAGGCTCCGTCCCTCTTTGTTTGAGGAAATCATATTACATAAAGGGAGATGGCAAGAAAGTGGAAAGCACTGCCCAATAGGACAAAAATATGGAAAATCTCGTGGAACCCTAGATGCTGCAATATGTTTGGCTTTTTTAGCGCATAGATGATTCCGCCTATTGTGTAAAAGATTCCACCGATCACCAGCAGCGCGATAGCACCAGGTTCCATGGACCGAAGGGCGTCCAGGTCATAGACCAAAAACCATCCCATTGCCAGATAAAACAGGGTGGACAACCAGCGCGGCATAGAAAACCACAAAAGCATCAGCGTCACTCCCGCCAGCCCGATGATCCAGATGAGCGCTGTCATCCACAGGGCTTTTTCCCCCTGGAGATAGTTGAGGAGGATTGGCGTATAGGTGCCGGCGATCAGGACGTAAATCATGGCATGATCCAATTTCCGAAGCCGGAGGGTACGGGCCGGAGTGGTTTTGACAAAATGATAGAGGCTGCTGCATGCGTACAGCGCTACCAAAGAGGTGCCAAATATCATGACCGATACCGTCTTTTTTTCACCTGCTCCCCCGCTGAGCAGCTGGATGGCCAGAATCAGCGTTCCCGCCAAGGATATCACAGCGCCCCAGAAGTGGGTCATGCTGCTAATGGGATCCCGCGCGTTTAAATTCCAATACGACATAATAAAGACACCTCCATTTCAATATATAGTTTTTAAAACTATATTTATGGTTACATGATACTATATTATCCGATAAAATCAAGTGCTTTTTATTGAAATTTACACCATATTAACATATAATAAGGAGGAAGGTATCAAGTGAAGGAGAAGGAACATGGAGATTACCAGCCAAACCGTCAAGGAGATCCTGGCAAAGTCTATTGAAACCACAGACGTCCAACCCGATGATATTCCCAATCTAGATTTATATATGGACCAGGTCATCACCGTCTTTGAGGAAAAGCTCAGTGGAAACAAACGGCGGGAGGAAGATAAGCTGCTGACCAAAACCATGATCAATAACTACAGCAAGGCGGGCATCCTTCAGCCAATCAAGGGCAAAAAATACAGCAAAGAGCATATTTTGCAGATGCTTTTCATCTATAATCTGAAGCAGACCCTTTCCATCGCTGATATCCAACGTCTCACCCAGGGTGTGGAGGAAGAATTGCGTCAGCAGGGATTATCCGAAAAGGAGACGCTGCCCAAACTCTACGAGCGGTTTCTCGCGTCCAAGAAGGAACAACGTGTTCAACTGATCCAGGCCTTTGACGCCACCGTAGAAAAAAACGCGGTGGAAAACCGGTGTGACCTCTATGAAATTGTCCTTTCCCTGTGCAGTATGTCCAACCTTCTGCGCATTGCGGCCGAGAGGATCATCGACGTCTATTTCGAGGATGACCAGGGAAAGAAAAACAAAGACAAGTAGCCTCTCGCCCCGCGGCAATTGTATCTTGCCACGGGGCGTTTTTTCTATACGGCAATAGCTCAGAAAAGCCGGGTAAAGGCGACGATCATCAGCAAGATACCGCTCAGAGGAGAAAGGTCAGGCGTCGTTTTTCCACGCAATCTCTTTCCCAGATGAAAGCCCGCCAACACAACAATGAACTGGATCACAGCGTAGATGGCGATGGTCAGAAAAATGGGGATATCACTCAGCCCGCTGCCCAACCCGCTGGCCAGGGAATCCACCGACAGCGCCGTCGCCAGATAGAGGGATTCCCGGACGCTTAGATCCTTGGAATCATCGGAATCGGCCTTTGTCTCATCCAGGAAGACATCCAATACAAACCGGATGCCCTGCATTTCAAAGCTCACCTGCTTGGCGCCCCGACGGCGGCGCAGATAGTTTTTGAATAATCCTTCAAAGAGGGTGACAACCCCTACAAGAAACAGCAGCCCAAAGCTAATGCCGGAGCAGACGGCGGGAGGGACTGCCTGTCGGATAATCCCGCCGGCCAATAGAGAAAGTCCCAAGCAGGCTGTCCCCACCCCGCTGATGACAGCGGCAGGCGCCAGGGCAATGTGGATATTGTTGGCGCCATAGGCCAAGCTCGCAATCAACGCGTCAATGGAAAGCGCCAGAACCAGAAGAAGCATGGGAACCAAGGAAAACACACCCTTTCCGCAGCGGCGGCCGGCAAAATTGCCGCTGTATCATTTTATTCCTCGATCGCATTTGTGTGC